>JALZFJ010000162.1 GCA_030867425.1 Actinomycetota bacterium
CAGGCCCAGGCGAATGTTCCGTGAGGCTGCGTCCTCCGTCATTTGCCGACGACGCTTAGCTAACTCGCGGCGCAGCGGTTCGCGCCGGCTTCTAGCTCGGTAAGCTCCTCCTCGGGCAAGCTCCTCGCTTCGTTGAGCTTTACGATGCGGTGATGATTAGAGGGGGCGGGTGGCTGCTGCTCGAGGATCCTGTTGACGAAAGCATCTTCGGATGCGCCCAGCGATCCGATCCCGTCGCTCACTTGGACAATGGTTCCGGAAATCAGTTCCTCGTCGAAAGCAACCGGCTCGCTAGTGTGCCCTGGCAGGATAAGCGTCTTGGGTGGGAGACCAAGGAGCTGCCGCAGAGAGTGGTAAAGTGCCTGGGCTCTCCTCCTTTTCTCTTCGGGACTGGCCTCAAGATCGGGGCGACCCACTCCGTCTACGAAGAGCGTATCTCCGGTGAAGAGCGCTTGATCATCCAGCAGGTAACTTGTGCTCTCAGGTGTGTGTCCTGGGGTGCGTATCGCCTTCAGCCTCGCCGCGCCCACTTCTAGGACATCCTTATCGCGCACGGGCGTGAAGGTGAAAGAGACCCGACCCTGCTCGGGCAGGTACAGGGTCGACTCGCTCTGCTCCGCGAGCCTCCGTGAGCGTGACAGGTGGTCGGCGTGGATGTGAGTCTCCAAGACCCCCGTGATCTTCCAACTGCGCTCGTCGATGATCTTAAGATATACCTCGGGTTCGAGGGCGGCGTCGATCACAACTGCCTTACCCTCGGATTCGAGGATGTAGGAGAGGCATCCCTTGCCGGTGCGCCGCACCTGGACGGCTCGTACTTGGCTATCTTCTACAGGCACCTCAGCAGTGTTCCAGGCCAAGCTCCAGGCCTTCATCCCGCCCTCCAAGGAAACCGCTTGAAACCCACGGTCGCGGAGTTGCTCTGAAGCGATAGCACTGGTCTTCCCGGCGTCACAGACGGTCACTACAAGGACATCCACGGGCAACTCTACTCCGGCCAAAGCTTCTGGATCGCCGTTCTTCAGTGCCTCGTAAGCGTTCACGTGGATGCTCCCAGGGATCGACCACTCGGCACGCTCCTCCCCGGTGCGGACGTCGAGCACGGTGACCGGTGCACTACGCTCCAGCATATCCCTCAGGGACTTGGGGTCAATATTACGCTCCACGTTCTACCCCCGAGGCCTCCACGGGCATCCCGGCTGCTCGCCAGTCAGGCAGACCCTCTGCGAGCCGCCGCGCCTGGTAGCCGCGCGAGCGCAGAAGCGCCACCGCTTCGTCGGAGAACACGCAGTAGGGTCCGCGGCAGTAGGCGACGACCTCTTGGTCTTCTGGAATCTCCTCCAGGTACGCCTCCAGCCTCTCCAGGGGTACCGAGCGTGCGCCAGGGATATGTCCGGCCTGGTACTCTTCCACCGGGCGTACGTCTAGCACGACCACGTCCCCCTCGCGCGTCTTTGCGAGCAACTCCTCTGCGCACACAGACTCCAAATCTTCCCGGTCCGTGAGGTAAGTACCGACAAGGCGATCTATCTCTGCGAGACGTGCCTCACCCAGGTCGCGTAAGGCCTGCCACACTCCGAAAACCCGCTCGTCGGCTAGCCGGTAGTAGCCGTACAGGCCCTCCCGGCGCACCTCTACAAGTCTTGCGGCCCTCAGCTCCTGCAAGTGACGGGAGGTGTTCGCAACCGACATACCCGCCTCGTGTGCCAGGTCCTCGACGCTTCGCTCGCCCTGCGCTAGCAGATCCAGAAGCTCCAAGCGGTGTGGATTGGCCAGCGCCTTCCCGATCCGCGCGAACTGCTCGAACAATTGCTCCTTAAACAGTCGATGCTTAATCATGTATTCAATATATCTGTTGAATAAGCTGCCGTCAAGCTCTATGCACCAAAGGTCTGCCTGGCTAAAGATGCATCGTACTGGCACCGAAGGGTTACACACCCATTCTTGAACAGAACCTCCTTAAGGAATCCCTCCCCCCGCTCGGCCTCTAGCTCTCACCCTTTTGCCTTCTGCGGGTAGGGGAGGTGCCGGCGCGGGCAATAGCAGAGGAGTGCCGTGAGGTGCAGCAGTAATAATTTGTGAACAATACTGAGCCACCCCAAGGTAGTACAGGAGCTCCTGGTTCACTCCACCATAGCGATGACGCTAGAGAGCTACTCGCACTTCGTGCCTGACATGCAGGACAAAGCCGTGAGCGCTATGGATGAGGGTCCCCCTCAATGCAAGCGTTGGCGGCGTAGGTGATGAGGGCGGCCCGTAACGCTAGATTGCATTACCGATTGCATTAACAGCACCCGACAACCTCCTCTGAGCGGCGCGCTAATCCCCCGGGTGGATAATGACTTTGCCCCGGTTGCGGCGTTCCTCCAGGTAGCGGTGAGCATCGGCTGCTCTCTCTAGGGGAAAGGTCTGGTCCACGTGGATCTCGAGGTTATTCTGGGCCACGAGGCCGGCCAACTCTCTGAGGTCGTCACGTGGATCGTAGTCAAGGTGTTGTATGAGGTTGGTAATCTGAAACCCATAGATCGTCGCGTTCTTCGGATAGAAGTCGCGAGTGTCGATCCGACTCTGTTCGAGCCCAACATTCGCTAGAGCTACCACGCGTCCACCATGACCGACAACTTTAAGGCTCTCGCCGAAGGTCGATCCCCCCACGGTGTCGAGTACCACCTCGACTCCCCCTTCCCCAGCAATGGCTCTCGTTCTCCCCAGAATGTCCTCTCGTGCGTGGTTGACTCCTTCGTCAGCGCCGTTCTGCAAAGCCCAGGCAACCTTCTCGTCAGACCCAGCGGTAGCGATTATCGTAGCGCCAAGATGCTTGGCGATCTGCACCGCTGCGTCACCGACGCCGCTTGCAGCGGCCCAGATGAGTACTTTTTCGCCACTCCGAAGCCCGGCGAGACGCCGCAGACAGTACCAGGCCGAGAGAGGAGCAACGGGGAGAGCCGCCGCGGAGTCCCAGTCTAGATCCTCCGGCATCTTCACTATGTGGCGTGTCGGCACAGCGACGTACTCAGCGTAGAAGCCAGGCCTGCCGCCGAAGGCAAGAACCCGGGCGCCGGAGCTTATGCCCGTCGCCGCCGGGCCAGGCTCCCGGACAATGCCACTTCCCTCGAAGCCGGGAACTATCGGGGGCTGCCCCGCGGCGTGGTAGCGGCCAATACGAGTGAGGATGTCGGATCGGTTTACACCTGAGGCCCGAAG
>JALZFJ010000166.1 GCA_030867425.1 Actinomycetota bacterium
CCCGTCGCCGGCCGCAGGGCGGGGAACGTAGAGTATCCCTTGCGGCTGTTGCGCGGGGTGGAGGCGTCGTTGAGCGAGGAGCAGGTCCTCGCGGCAGTGGGGAGCGACCCTTGAGCGATGGCCCTAAGGAGGTGCGGCGCGTCGGGATCGTCGCGAACCCGGCCGTGAGCGCGGGGTACTCGGATCGGCTCGTCGAGATCCTGGACGAGCGGGGGGTCGAGGTTGAGCAGCTCAAGGAGCCCTCGAGGACCCGGGAGGAGGACGACCTCGATCTCGTCTTCGTGCTCGGCGGGGACGGGACTATGCTCAGGGCCTCGCGGATGTACCCAGGACGGGTCCTCTTGGGGGTGAACCTAGGCACGGTCGGCTTCATGAGCGGGATGCGCCCCGAGGATCTTGAGTCAGGGGTGAACAAGGTCCTGGCCGGCGCACTCCACGTCCAGGAGTACCGGATGCTCGAGGTCCGCTCCAAGGGTGAAGTCCGCACGGCGGTCAACGATGCGGTCCTCCTCAAGAAGCGGCCGCACCAGGTCGTCTCGGTCGAGGTGACCGTGAACGGGGAGGACCTAATCTCCTACCAGTGCGACGGGTTCATCACGGCCACTCCTCTGGGGTCCACGGCCTACGCCCTATCGGCAGGGGGACCTTTGATCTCCGGCGACGTGGCGTGCTTCGTCCTGGTCCCTATCGCCCCGCACTCCTTAGTGAGCCGCCCGTTGGTCTTGGGCGCGGATCAGGCTGTGAAGCTCCGGGTGAGGGAGCGGGAGGCGTTGCTCTCCCTGGACGGCAGCGACCCTGAGGAGATCCCCGACGGCGAGAGCCTCTCGGTTGGGCTCTCCCGAATAGGCGTTAAAATAGGCAGGACCGACGACTGGACCTGGTGGCGGGCCGTGCGAAGGACGTTCCTCTAAAGTGCTCACCGAGATCTCCGTCGAGAACGTGGCCCTAATCGAGGAAGCCACCCTGGAGCTAGATCCCGGCTTGAACGCCGTAACCGGCGAGACGGGCGCGGGAAAGACCCTGCTCGCGACCGCCCTCCAGATGCTCTTGGGAGGCCGCGCCCGCGCCGACGCCGTGCGCGCAGGCGCCGAGAGAGCCACCATCGAAGGCGAGTTCGTGCTCCCCGAAGGCGTCGTCGAAAGGACGCTCCACGATGCACTGGGAGACCTCGCCGAGGAGATCGACGCCGAAGAAAGGATCGTGCTCCGGCGGACGCTCACGCAAGAGGGCCGGTCTCGCTGCTACGTCGGTGGTATCACTGTCCCGGTGAAGGTCCTCGCGTCTTTGGGCGAGCGGCTGGTCTCCTACCACGGGCAAAGGGAGCAGGCCCGCCTCACCGACCCGACCGAGCAGCTGCGCATTCTGGACGACTTCCTCGACGGGGAGGCGATGCAGGCCAAGGCCTCGCTTGGCGAGCTGTGGGGCCGGGTAGAGAAGGACCGGCGGGAGCTCGCCCAGCTGAGGTCCAACGCGGAGGCACGCCTGAGGGAGGTTGAGTTCTTGCGCTACCAAGTCTCGGAGCTAGAGGAGGCGGGCTACGGCGCCGAGGAAGTGGAGGAGCTCATGAGCGAGAGAGAGCGCTTGAGGAACGTGACGGACCTACTCGCCGCCGCCTCGTCCGCGACCGCGGCACTCTCGGACGAAGAAGGCGCCGCGGCCGAGGCTGTCGCCCGGGCCGCCTCCGAGCTGGACCGGGCGGCCCGCTACGATGCGGCCCTCTCGGGGCTCCTGGAGCGTATCCAGGCGCTCTCGGCGGAGCTTACGGACGTGGTCTACGAGCTCCGAGCCTACCTCGACGAGCTGGAGGCCGACCCGAACCGCCTCGAAGCTGTCGAGGACAAGCTGCAGACCTTGAGGTCTCTGGAGCGCAAGTACGGGCAGGACGTGGAGGGGTACCTGGAGGAGGCCAGGACGCGCCTCGCGCACCTGGAGAACTTCGAGGAGGAGACGGCTGGGCTTGAGGCGCGCATAAGAGAGGGCGAAGCGGAGCTCGAGGCTCTCGGCGAGGCCCTTTCAGTGGGGAGGAGGAGGGCGGCGGAGGAGCTCTCGGGGAAGGTGCAGGAGAACCTGGGCGACCTGAACCTCGGGAAGACCACTTTCAGGGCGGAGCTCGTAGAGGTAGCGTTGGGGCCGCAGGGCAAAGAGAGGGTCGAGTTCGTGATCCAGCCGAACCCCGGCGAGCCGGAGCTGCCGGTCAGGCGCTACGCTTCTGGCGGGGAGCTCAGCCGCATAATGCTCGCTATCAGGCTCGCCCAAGAGCGGATCGAGCCTGGAGCAACGTACATCTTCGACGAGGTGGACGCAGGCATCGGCGGCGAGACGGCGACGGCGGTCGGGGCGAAGCTCAAGGAGTTGGGGGAGCGTAACCAAGTCCTCACCATCACGCACCTGCCGCAGATAGCCTCCGAGGCTTCCACGCACGTAGTCGTCTCCAAGGCCGCCTCCGACGGGCGCACGCTCACGAAGATACGCAAAGTGGAGGGCGAGGAACGCCGCCGGGAACTTGCCCGCATGCTCTCCGGCAGGATCGACGAAGCCTCCTTAGCCCACGCCCGGGAGCTACTGGTGGGCGAATGTTGAGGCTTCGGTGTCTATGTTTCGAGTGTTAGTTATCGCAAACTCAGAAGCGCTACGCCATAGAGCGCTCGATGATCTTGCAGCAGTGGACGAAAACGTGATCTGGGGCCCTGCCTGACAAATCTATGCAGGATCTTGAATATGGGCTTCCGAGAACGCTAGCCTTGCCGGCAACTTGGTGAATAGAGGCCAAGAGCCACAAAAAGAGCCGGAGCCCCGAAGGACCCCAGCTCGCACATGTGGTTATAGCAGCCGGTATCTAGGCTAGAAAGATTACCTATTAGCGCGACTGTCTGCCTTGGCTGTACAAGAGATTATATTGCCATCATTATCGATGATGATGTTGGTGTCACAGATGCTGACCGCTGCTGCGACAGGTACTTGAACCGTTACTCCGGTAAAGATCGGCGCCGCCGAAGCCGGCATAGCTAGTATCACTACCATTAGTGCCGTGGTTGCGAGCAACGCAAGTATTCTCTTCATCGCTTACCTCCTATACGGTTATGGTCGTACACAACTTCTGTAGCTTACGCAACAGACTGCTTACCCCCTCTAACGGTAGCTTTTGTCTGCTCTGGCACCACCTCCTAGAAAACCACTTCTCAACACTCCATAAGACAAAAGCGATTTTGGTTTCATTACAGTGCTATTCGAGACGTGGATTCTCTGGTTACTGGCATCGTTCTACGTGGCTGCGATGGAAGGACAGTTGGCAGCGAGGATTGCAGCGTGTGCTCGCCGGGAGCGTGAACATGGCGCGAAGCATTTCGCCATGTGCCCGGAGGTCCTGACGTGTTGCGGTGGTCGGAGCTCTTGGCTATTTTATTTTG
>JALZFJ010000171.1 GCA_030867425.1 Actinomycetota bacterium
GTCTTTTTAGGGGCGAGCTCCTGGGGGTGGTCTCGACGAATGCCCTGGAGCTCGGGGTGGACGTGGGCTCCCTGGACGCGGTGGTGTGCTGCGGGTATCCGGGTAGCGTGGCCTCGATCTGGCAGCAGTGGGGCCGCGCCGGACGCGGCAATGACCCTTCGCTCGCGGTCTACATTGCCGGTCGGGATTCCCTCGACCAATACCTCCACGAGAACCCTGAGAAGGTCCTGGGGATGCGGGTCGAAGCTGCACGCCTTACGCTCGAGAACCCATATATTCTCGGGCCACACCTCCTCGCAGCGGCGTACGAGGCTCCTTTGGAAGATGAGGACGAGAAGTATTTCGGCTACGCCTACGAGGTGGTGGCCGAGCAGCTGGTCGAGTCGGGGGCTTTGGTCAGGAGCGGGGGAAGGATGCACTACACGCGGGGAGACAACCCGGCGCGGGACATCTCCCTACGGTCGGCAGACGGGGCGGCGGTGCTGGTAGCTGACAAAGAGGGAGAGGTGGTCGGCTCGGTCGAGGCTCGGCGGGCACCGATGGAGCTGCATCCGGGGGCGACCTACCTGCACCGCGGTCGGGCCTACGAAGTCGAGGACCTGAACCTCGCGGCTCATCAGGCGCTCGTCCGCAGGGTCCCGAACCGTTACTACACTAAGGTCAGGGTCGAGACGGACGTGGAGATCCTGAAAGAAGCAGAGAAGCGAGACCTCGCGAACGGCGCAGCGTTACGCTGGGGTTGGGTACGGACGACGGATCAGGTGACGTTCTACAAAAAGATACAGGTTTCGGACTCGCGCGAGCTCGGGGTCTTCCCCTTGGACCTCCAGCCGACTGCTTTCGAGACGCGCGCCCTCTGGTTCACGTTGCCTCCGATGCCACCACCGCAGGGCAACACACAGCCGAGCTTCGTCGAGTTCCTGGGGTCGCTACACGCGGCGGAGCACGCGTTCATCGGCATCCTGCCGCTGTTCGCGATGTGCGACCGGGGTGACATCGGGGGACTCTCCGTCGCCATGCACCGCCAGACGCGATTGCCGACCGTCTTCGTCTACGACGGCTACCCTGGAGGCGTCGGTATCTCCGAGCGCGGCTACGACACGTTCGAGGAGGTCGCCCGCGACACTCTTGGCGTCCTCGCCCGCTGCCCCTGCAAAAAGGGCTGCCCGGCCTGCGTCCAGTCCCCCAAGTGCGGCAACTGGAATGATCCGTTGAGCAAGGGCGGCGCGGTAAGGGTCCTGCGTTACCTCCTCGGGCAGGTGAGCCGCTACCCGAACCCGTGAGCCGGCCTCTGCGGAGTGGCGCCGGTGGTGGTGTAACATTGGCCCCTCGAAAAACGTTTGCTAGGCAGGAGGGCGTATGACCGAAGACGGGCGCGTCGCGTTGGTGAGCGGGGCGAACAGGGGAATCGGACGCGAGATCGTGCGCCAGCTCGCCGAGATGGGGATAACCACCATCTTGGGTTCCCGCGACGAGGAGAAGGGTAGAACTGCAGCCGAAGGGATGAACGGCAACGTGGTCGTTAAACGGCTCGACGTGATCGACGAAGATAGCGTGGACCGGCTCGCGTCTTTCGTCGAGGACGAGTTCGGGCGGCTCGACATCCTGGTAAACAACGCTGGGATCGCCAACGACTCGGGTCAGCGGGGCGTGGATGCCGATCTCGGCAGCGTGCGGGAGGCCCTGGAGGCCAACCTGTTCGGGGCGTGGCGACTCTGCAAGGTATTCGTGCCCCTCATGCAACGCAACGGCTACGGAAGGATAGTGAACATTTCTAGCGGTATGGGCGCCTTGAACGACATGGGCGGCGGCTCCCCAGCCTACCGTGTCTCGAAGACCGCCCTCAACGCCCTCACCCGCATTCTGGCCTCCGAGCTCAGGGGCAGCGGCATCCTCGTCAACTCCGTCTGCCCCGGCTGGGTTCGCACCGACATGGGCGGTTCTGACGCCTCGCGCTCGGTCAAGGAGGGCGCCGACACACCGATCTGGGCGGCGACGCTCCCGGACAACGGTCCGACCGGTGGCTTTTTCCGCGACCGGCGCCCGGTATCCTGGTAGAGGACGCGTGAGCTACTCAAACCGCACGGCGGCCTGAACTTCGACTGGCATGGACCGTTCCCTCTACGTCGCTGTCGTGGGGTCGGGCCAGGCCACAGGGAAGCTCTACGAGCAGGCACGAGAGGTTGGCCGCTTGGTCTCCGTGAGGGGCGGGATCGTGGTCTGTGGCGGCCTCTCTGGCGTGATGGAGGCCGCTGCTCGCGGGGCGACCGAGGCTGGCGGTACCGCCATAGGCATCTTGCCGGACGAGGACCGTGAGAAGGCCAACCCCTATCTCTCGAACTCAGTCGCCACGGGCACGGGCCACGCGAGGAACCTTGCGGTCGTCTGCTCGGGGGACGTGGTCGTCGCCGTTGGTGGGGAGTACGGGACGCTCTCAGAGATCGGGCTGGCCCTAAAGGTCGGGCGTCCGGTGGTCTCGCTGATGAGCTGGCAGCTTTCCGGGCACGTGACCGTGGCGTCATCGCCTGAAGAAGCGGCCGAGGCGGCGTTCGCGGTGGCGAAGCGTTAGGGTCTCTACCCTTCCCCAAGCTTCATCCGCAGGCCGGCGAGGATCGGGTTCTGCGAGCACAAAAAGTGTGGGATGGAGCTTCCGCGCCATGCTGACCGAAAGTAGCGCCGAGCTGGAACTGGCACGGGAGTAAGATAGAGGGCTTGTCAGAGTAGCGTGCCGCCTCGGGGAGGGCCGGGGTGGGTGGCAAGGAACAACTCCTCCGGCGGCTCTGCCGAGGGGCCGTTTCCGAAGATGCCGGGTGGTGGATGCCCCATCCCTACCACCGGTTTGCAACGCGCCTCCGCGTCGTCGCCACGCCGGGGAGATGCCGGAGGTCGAGCTGGCGCTGGTCTAGCGGTTAGGCTCTCGTGCCCTGCTCAGTAAACTGCGGAACACTGGCGGTAAGTGGTTGCCGTTACCTGTCTCGTAATCTCCTCTTTTGACGGACCGTCCGGCTTTGCCTCTTTGGTCGGCCGATTCTTCTTCTGTAGTGCCTTTCGGGGATGTTGCGGCATCCGTCATCGCGATCGAAGAATCCTCTCACCTGGGCCTCTACGACGCCCCAAGGTATAAGAGACGGTTTATCGATTATAGTGACAGTTACGCCTCTGCCCTGTATCGAATATGTACCTTTTACACCTTTACCGGAGAAGCTGCCCGATGTTGTGTCTCCCTTAAAATCCACACCGTACTTTTTGATGCCTGCGGCTCTAGCTACTAAAGTACTTGGTCGCTCTGTGGTATTTACCCTAATAGTTCTTGACATCTTAGTTTCCCTGTCTCGTCCCCACTGGTCCCCATTGCTAGCTACTAATAGATTAATTAATGCCCTAATAGCCTTGCACCATCCTCCTCTCCGGCCTTTTTTGTGCTCTCCACCGGTCCTATCGCCTAAAGCACCCCCGGGGATCAGGACCGGGGCTAACTTCTACATAATACTTGGCGTCTCGGACGGGACGCCTACAGTGTCAGACACCAAGCATCGGTCGCTATGGGCCAGCAAGGATTATAGCTGGGAAGCTCCACAGGAAGTTGCTGCCTCGGACAGTCCGGATGGTTCGGGACGGGCCAGCAAGGGTTATAGCTGGGAAGCGTAAAGTTCTGTGCCATAGCCGGAGTGACTGTCATCACCAGCATCGCTGCCATAACTAGAGCTAACGTAAACACTGACAGTATCGCCTCATAAGGCACTACCTCCTCTACTATCCTTGCAATCCCCGCTTGGTCGCAACGTTTCCTCTACCTTTTCCCTTGCTGCACCTACTATTACCCAAAATGATGTAAAACGCAATACCACAAAAAGGGGAAAACTGAAAAAAAAGAGCAAAGATTAATCTTGTACGGGGAACTGCTCTGGGCACCAGAGGCAGAGGACAGGAGGAGGAGGAGGAGGAGGAGAGAGAGGTTAGTCTTCTTCGCTTGAGGGCTGGTAGCGCTGACGCTCTAGGTATTGGTCTAGGTCTTGGCGCTTTACTTTGATGTTGTGCCCAAGCTTTATGCTAGGTATCTCCCCGCTCTTTAGCCTTCTGTAGACCCAACTCTTGCCCATCCCTAGCTGCTGGCAGAGATCTGGTATAGAGAGCAGTTCGAAGTCTGTCCCACCTCTGGGCAGACGCTGCGCCCCTTGCTCGCCGCCTTCCCCTAGGGCTTGTTCTTCGAACTCTATTAGAGCACTCTCCACTCCTTCAAGTGCTTGACGAAGATCGTC
>JALZFJ010000209.1 GCA_030867425.1 Actinomycetota bacterium
CGTGCAGCGAGCCTGTAGGACTCGGCGCGTACCGTACCCTGATCCTTGTCCTGTCCATAGGGTTAAGCTAGCACACGGCTCGGCGATGAGAAAGCCAGCACTCTATCCGGCGATCAACACCTCTAGAGTACGCGGTCCATGCACGCCCTCGACGCGGTTCAGCTCTATGTCCGAGGTCGCCGAGGGGCCGGAGACGAAGGTCAAGGCCCGTCCTTCTCCTTTTACCGTCTCCTCGAGCTTCGCGAAGGCTTCGGGGACGAGACCAACGACTTGATCCTCCTTCACCACGCACAGGTGGTAGTCGGGCAAAAGCGTCAAGGCGCGGCGGCCCTGCCCCTCGCCCGCGTCGAGGACGATCGTGCCGGTCTGAGCGATGCCTAGAGCGCAGCCGGTCAGGACGCCGTCGCTCTCGTCCAGCTCCTCTTTGGTGAGCCTGGGCCGTGCCGCGTCACGTAAGGTCTCGAGGCCTTCTGGGACCCACTCCCTGGGGAGGCCGGGTGGGACGACTAGTCTCCGCACGCCGCGCCGTTTCAGGGCTTCTTCTATGGCCCCGGGTAGCTCGTCCTCGCTCACGCGGTGGACCTCTGCCTTGTACTCGGCCACCCTCTCGGCGAACCGTTCGATGATCTCCGCGCGTGGGGCATCGTCCTCTTTGAGGTAGCCGCGTTCGACGGGGATGTCTTCCGGGCGCTCGTCTTCAGGGACGTCACGCGTCGCGCGGCGGATACGCCAGAGGATCTCTTCTTTGGCGGTCGCCACTAGCCGTTCCTCCCATCCCGGTTCGACCGCCACCACTCGCGGAAGCTCTGTTCCGGGACGGGCTTGAGGTCGCGGGCGTCTGTCCAGCCGGCGAGCCTGCCGGGCAGGCGGTGGATGGTGCCGCTACGAGAGAGCGGCCACTGACCGACGCGGGCCGCCTTCTGGGCGTTCTCGAAGAGCTTCGGGTTCGAGAAGATCTTCGCGATCGCCTGCATCGCGACGTTCTCGGGATCTAGCCTGCCTTTGAGGCCCTCCTTGTCCTGCTTGTGCCGGACTACCTTGCCCCGCAAGTGTATGAGCACCTCGGGGATGTTGATCTTGACCGGGCACACTTCGTAGCACGCGCCGCACAAGGAAGAGGCGTAGGGTAAAGAATCCGAGCCCAGCCTACCAATGCCGACGAGCTGCGGCGTCAGGATGGCCCCTATGGGGCCGGGGTAGACCGAGTTGTAGGCGTGTCCGCCGGTCCGTTCGTAGACGGGGCAGACGTTCAGACAGGCCGAGCAACGGATGCAGTTCAGGGTCTGGCGCCCGATCTCGTCTGCCAAAACATCCGTGCGCCCGTTGTCCATCAAGACGAGGTGGAACTCTTCGGGCCCGTCCCCCTTCGAGACCCCCGTCCAGAATGTTGTGTACGGGTTCATCCGCTCGGCGGTCGAGGAGCGGGGTAAGAGCTGCATAAAGACCTCGTAGTCCCGCCAGGTCGGGATGATCTTCTCTATCCCCATCAGCGTAACGAGCACGGGTGGCAGGGTAGTGCACATCCGGCCGTTCCCCTCGGACTCGACGACGCACACCGTACCCGTCTCTGCGACCGCGAAGTTCGCCCCGCTGAGACCGACCTCTGCCTTGAGGAACTTCTCGCGCAGATAAAGCCGAGCGACGTTGGTGAGGTCGGGTGGGTCGTCGGAGAGCTCTTCGACGGCGAGCTCGCGCAGGAAGAGCTCCCGGATCTCAGACCGGTTCTTGTGTATGGCCGGTACCAGTATGTGAGAGGAGGTCTCATCGGCGAGCTGGATGATGAGCTCCGCAAGATCAGTCTCGAAGGCCCGTATGCCCTCCCTTTCGAGATGCTCGTTGAGCTTGGTCTCGTCGCTCGTGATGGACTTGACCTTGACTACCTCTCTGGCCTCGTGGCTCTTGGCTATCCCGGCGATGATGCGGTTGGCCTCTTCGCCGTCCCGTGCCCAGTGGACGTGCCCCCCGGCCTGTGTCACCGATTCCTCTAACTGCAAGAGGTGCTCGTCGAGGTGGCGCATGACGCGCTTCTTTAGGGCGTATCCCGCCTCCCTGAGCTCCTCCCAATCGGGCATCTCTGCGACGGCCGAGGACCTTCTTCTCCGTATGCTCTGGGTGGCCTTGCCGAGGTTTCGCCTAAGCTGCGTGTCGGCGAGGCTCTCCCTGGCGGACTCCTCGAAGCGCGGGGTCTTGCCTTCGGAGAAGGCGTCGGAGGCTCTGGATTTCGATGTCATCTACCTCTCCTCTGTGCTCGCGAGTATCTGGGCGAGGTGCACGGTCGCAACGCCGGCCCTCTGGCGCTTGAGCCCGCCGCCTATGTGCATCAGGCACGAGTTGTCTCCGGCAGTGCAGACCTCGGCCTCGGTCTCAAGGACGTGCCGGAGCTTGTCTCCGAGCATCGCGATCGAGGTGTCCGCGTTCTTGATCGCGAAAGTCCCCCCGAAGCCGCAGCACTCCCTGGCCTCGGGCAGCTCGACGAAGTCTATGCCCCGCACGGCCCTAAGGAGCTCCAAAGGCGCGTCTCCAACCTTTAACATCCTCAAAGAGTGGCAGGTCGGGTGGTAGGTGACCCGGTGCGGGTAGTAGGCGCCGACATCGGTGACCCTGAGCTTCTTTACCAAGAACTCCGAGAGCTCGAAGACCTTGGTGCTAAGCTCCTCGACCTCGTGGTGGAGTTGTTCGTCGTTCGCGAGCTCGGCGGCCATCGGGTAGAGCTCGCGGACCATGCCGACGCAAGAGCCCGAGGGTGCGACGACGGCCTCGTAGTCCTTGAAGACCCGAACGAAGCGCCGAACCAGTGGGATCGCCTCGCGCTGATACCCCGTGTTGAAGTGCATCTGGCCGCAGCAGGTCTGCTCGAAGGGGAAGTCCACCTCCAGCCCCATGCGTTCGAGGACCTCGACGGTTGCCCGCCCCGTCTCCGGGAAGAGGGTGTCGTTGAAGCACGTGATGAAGAGCGCGACGCGCAAGGTTAATGGCCTCCTTTCCTAGAGCGACGCCGAAGAACCGACGCTGGCCGACATTTCCTAGGAACCAGCTTCGTTCCTATCTTAGCCTATCTCGGACCTCCAAGATCGGTCCTTTTCGCGCCCGGTGCCGGAGCCTCGGTCAAAAAGGCGCGAAAGGTGCAAAAGAATTGCACACAAGGGGGCAAAGACGTTGCGGCGTAGAGGTGCAATCATGTACCCTTGTTAACAATCGACTACGTTCGTACGAGGAGAGGGGGAGTTGGTGGCTACGGCGTATTGCGGATGCGGGTACGAGATCTGGTCCGAGCTCTGGTGGAGAGAGTCGGGGTACGCGCTGGTGTTCTCCGACGGCCTGAAGACGAGCGAGACTCACGGAGAACGTGTAATCTATTGTCCGGGGTGCGGACGGCGGCTCGAACGCGGGGTTCTCAGGCCAACCAGGGGCGGCGGGTACGATCCCGTAGCGCGCCAAAGACAGGAGGAGGCCGTCTAACGGTTTGTGCCCCGTTTACGCGGGTTACTCTGGGGCTTGGGGTTAGTCGGGGTCAGATGGTTCGTTCTCGGATGGGGGTAGATGCCTCTACTTTGGTCAGGTCGCGGGCGGTGCTGGAGGAGCGGCGAGGAAGCCTGGCCCAAGCACATAGACGACCTCGGCAGGGAGTACCGACTGAGCAGGATCTAGGCCGAGAGTGCGAGGGCGGCCTGGCTCATGGAGCGGCTGAGGAGAGCAGCTGAAGACGGCGCCGGGTAGCGGCATCGCTCGGGACTCGAACCACAACCTGCCCCTTTTCGGAAGCTATTCAGGTCGAGCGTGAACGCGGCCCCTTGGTGGCCGCACGCCAAGGGTGCCGAAAGTTCGGAGCGGTAGCGAGGAGGAGAGCGAGGTCGAGCGTCTCCTCGCTACGGGTCGTGGCTACCGGACTCGTACTCGATGCGGGTTGCCCACCGATACTTGCCTATAGCGAAGAAGAGCGACATGAGCAGGTACCTCAAGAACATTCTCGAGACGCCGTGCTTCCTGTAACGGCGGTCTGAGACGTAGACTCTCCGTGCGACACTGCCGAAACGGCGGCCTTTTGCGAGGCGCCGGATCAGCTCTATGTCGTCTAACTTGAGGGCCGGGTCGAAGCCTCCCGGCGCGACTCCAGCGCCGGGAGGCGGTGGAGAGCCGGTACTTACCTCAGGGGACCATCCACGGGAGCACGTAGGCCTGGAGGAGCACGATGATCGACATCACGACGGTGAGCGCGATAGACCACGGCAAGACCAGCCGGAAGAGGTCGCCCTCCTTGCCCTGGAGGCCCGTAGAGCTCGTGCCGACGGCGAGGTTCTGCGGGCTGATCATCTTACCCAACACGCCACCCGAGGAGTTGGACCCCACGGCCAAGATCGGGTTGACCCCTATCTGCTGGGCCGTCACCTTCTGCAGGTTGGCGAAGAGGGCGTTCGAGGAGGTATCCGAGCCCGTGAGCGCTACACCCAGCCACCCGATGAACGAGGCGAAGAACGGGAAGAGGACACCGGTGGTGGCAAACGCCAGGCCCAAAGTATAGGTCTGTCCCGAGTAGTTCAAGAGGTACGCCAGCCCCAGTATGGCGGCTATCGTCAGTATGGCCCACTTGAGCTGGTTGAGCGTCTGACCGTAGACCCTCAGAGCCCTGCCCGGACCTACCCTGAGCACGACTAGCGAGATGATGCCCGAGATGAGGATAAGGGTCCCGGCCGCTGAGAGCCAGTTGGTCTGGTACAGGGCGGGGTAGGGCCCTGCCTCGGCCACCGCCGGGGGCTGGCGTATGACCTGCTCGTGCAGCCCCGGCCAGGGCACGGCGATCGTACCCTGCTGGTTCGGCGCGGCGTTGGAGAAGTTTATCGTCTCCTCGGTGGCCTTTATGCCGGCCTTAATGGGCCCCACCTGGGAGAGCAGGAGCACAACGACTATGATGATGAACGGCGACCAGGCAAGGAGCGTGGCCCCGAAGGAAGGACGGTCGTACGACTCCCTCTCCGCCGCCGCCGGCTCGTTCGGGAAGTGCCACTCCTCACGCGGGCTCCAGACCGCGAGCAGGGCCACGACCGCCACGACCGCCACGATCGACGCCAGAAGGTCCGCGAGCTCCGGCCCTAAGAGGTTCGAGATCAGGAACTGCGACAACGCAAACGCCACCCCGCTGACCACGACTATGGGCCATACCTCAAACATCCTGCGCCACCCGGCCATCACCACCACCAGGAAGCCCGGGATTATAAGCGCGAGGAACGGGGTCTGACGCCCCACCATCTGCGAGAGCTCTAAAGTGTCGATCTGCGCGACCTGAGCCCCGGTCAGGATGGGTATGCCGAAACCGCCGAACGCGACCGGGGCCGTGTTTGCCAGGAGCGCCAGAGCTGCCGCGTAGACCGCCTCGAAGCCCAGGCCCGCCATGATGGCAGCCGTTATGGCGACCGGGGTCCCGAACCCCGCCGTCGCCTCCAGCAAGGCTCCGAAGACGAAGGCGATCAGGACCACCTGGATGCGCCGGTCGTTGCTCAATGAAGCCAGAGAGTCCCGGACGGTGTCGAAGTTGCCGGTGTCGACGACGAGGTTGTAGATCCAGATGGCGTTGATGACGATCCAGACTATGGGGAAGAGCCCGAACGCTATCCCCGCGAGCGTCGAGTTCAGTGCCAGGCTCGTCGGCATCCCGTACACGGCCACCGCGATGACGAAGGCTGTCGCCAGAGACGCCAGGGATGCCCATTGCGCTGCCACCCGCAAAACGGCCAGCAGCACGAAGAGCACCACTATGGGAATAGCGGCCACCAGCGTCGAAAGCAACAAGCTATCCGCGACCGGCGTATAAACCTGCTCGAATGTAGGCATCAAGACCTCCCCGTGAAGCTCCCTGACTTACGCACCCCCCTCACCCAACAGTTGGCAGCACTTTAACAGTAGTTATTTGCAGCACGCAACTCCTCCGTTTCACAATACGAAAAGCCGCTTGACGGCCCAGGGTGCTCGTAAGAGCCTTTTGCCGGCGCAGTCTTTTCGCGTCTGGCGAGGCAAAAACGGGCTGGGTCAAGGTGAGTGCATAGGATTATGGATTTGTTGGGCGAGTTCTGGGATGGGAGGGAGATGAGGTTCTGCGCGAACGTTTTCATGTTGTTCGGTGAGGTTCCGTTTCTGGAGCGTTTCGGGCGAGCGGCCGAGGCAGGCTTCTCGGCGGTCGAGTTCTGGTGGCCAGGGGCCGCGGGGGAGGACCCAGGGGAGGTCGAGGAAGCGATCAAAGACGCGGGAGTCGAGGTCGCGCTCTTCAACTTCGACGCCGGGGATATGTTGGGGGCCGGAGACCGGGGGCTGGTCAGCGACCCGGAGCGGGAGGGGCAGTTCCAGGAGAACGTGCCCGTGGCGCTGGAGCTAGCGCGGTCTCTTGACTGCCGGAGGATGAACGTCCTCGTCGGGCTCGAGGTAGACGGCATGGGGAGGGAAGAGCAGCTCGAGCTCGCCAGGAAGAACGTCGGGTTCGCCGCCGACGAGGCCAGGGAATCCGGCGTCGAGGTCATGGTGGAGGCGCTGAGCATGTTCGATAACGGGCCGTATCTGCTGAATACGACGGAGCAGGTGGTCGAATTCGTGAGGAGCGTGGACCGCGAGAACGTGAGGATACAGCATGACTTCTTCCAGATGCAGCGGATGGAGGGGAATTTGGCCGCCAACTTCAGGGAGCACTTCGACATGGTGGGGCATATCCAGATCGCCGACTCGCCGGATCGTGGGGAGCCAGGGACGGGCGAGATCCACTACCCTTACGTCTTCGGCGTTCTGGAGGAGTTGGGCTACAACGGCTACGTGGGCCTCGAGTACAGACCCACGACGGGGGAGACCGAGGAGAGCTTGGACTGGCTGCCCAGAGAGCTGCGCGGCAAGGAAGTTAAGGTTTCGGACTTGAGGCTTTGAGAGGAGACGAAGATGGCCGAGAAGGTAGGGTTCATAGGGTTGGGGATCATGGGAAGGCCGATGGCCCAGAACCTCATGGAGGCCGGCTACGAGCTGGTGCTCTACAACCGCACCATAGAGAAGGCTGAGAAGATCGCCGGGGACAGAGCCACCGTTGCGGAGAGTCCCAAAGAGGTCGCCGAGTCGTGCGACTTGATCGTCCTCATGCTGCCGGACTCGCCCCAGGTCGAGCAGGTCGTCGAGGGTGAAGATGGGGCGCTGGAGGGACTCAAGGAAGGTACCCTGATCGTGGATATGAGCACTATCTCGCCCGTGGTCACCCGGGAGCTCGCGGAGAAGCTAGAGGAGCGCGGGGCTTCGATGCTCGACGCGCCGGTCTCGGGCGGGGAGCCGGGGGCGCAGCAGGGGACCCTCGCCATAATGGTGGGCGGCAGCGAGGAGGACTTCGAGCGGGCGAAGCCTCTGTTAGAGGTCATGGGCGACGCCATCACGCACGTCGGTCCTACGGGGGCCGGCCAGACGGCCAAAGCGGCCAACCAGATCGTCGTGGCCGTGACGCTGGAGGGGATCTCAGAGGCCCTCGTCCTCGCCTCCAAGGCCGGGGTCGCGCCCGAGAAGATCCTGGAGGCGATCTCTGGAGGGCTGGCAGGAAGCAACGTCATGGAGGCCAAGAAGGAGAAGTTCCTCGCGCACGACTTCGAACCGGGCTTTAGAGTAGAATTGCACCACAAGGATCTGGGGATAGCGCTCGCCGCGGGGCGAGAGTACGGGGTGTCCTTACCGGTCACGGCTATCGTGGATCAGATGTTGGAATCATTGAAGACAAAGGGGCGGGGTGACAGGGACCACTCGGCGATACTCACCCTCATCGAGGACGAGGCGCAGCACGAGATAGGGAACGGGGGCTAGTCCTCCCCGCGAAGGAGGAGTTTATGGAGCGCGAACAGCTAGTACGGACCATGCAGTCCATACTCGGGGAGGAGGGGGTGGTCTCCGAACGCGAGCAGCTCCGCTCCTACGAGTGCGACGGCCTGATGAACTACCGGGTCATCCCGGACCTCGTCGTCCTGCCGGAGACCGCCGAGCAGGTACAGCGGGTCGTGAGGACCTGCTACGAGGAGGGGATCCCGTTCGTGGCGAGGGGATCCGGGACCGGGCTCTCGGGAGGGGCGCTGCCGGTGGAGTCGGGCGTCTTGATCGTGCTCTCGAGGATGCGCAAGATCCTGGAGGTGGACATCCCGAACCAGCGCATGGTGGTCGAGCCGGGCGTCGTGAACATCTGGGTCTCCCAGGAGGTTGCTGAAGAGGGCTACTACTACGCCCCCGACCCGGCGAGCCAGGTCGTCTCCTCCATCGGTGGCAACCTCGCCGAGAACTCCGGCGGCGTCCACTGCCTGAAGTACGGCTTCACCACCAACCACGTTATGGGCGCCGAGGTCGTCCTTGCCGACGGCTCGGTGGTCCACATCGGCGGCGGCAAGGCCCCGGACGCCCCGGGCTACGAGCTCTTGGGTGCGCTCGTGGGTTCGGAAGGCACCCTAGGCATAGCGACGAAGATAACCTTAAAGCTCCTGCGCAAGCCAGAAGCAGTCAGGACCCTGCTCGCGGCGTTCGAGGATACCGAGGAAGCCGGGGACGCCGTCTCGGGGATCATCGGGGGTGGCATCGTTCCGGCCGCGATCGAGATGATGGACGCTCTGTGTATCGAGGCGGTCGAGACGGCAGTGCACCCGGGCTTCCCCGAAGCCGGCGCGATCCTGGTCGTCGAGCTCGACGGTCCAGAGGCGGAGGTTGCGAACCAATTTGATCAGGTGATAAAGGTCTGCGAGGAGAGCAACGCCTCGGAGATCCGCATAGCCGAGGACGACGCCGAGCGGGCGCTCTTCTGGAAGGGCCGCAAGGCGGCGTTCGCGGCGATGGGCCGCATCGCCAACGACTACTACGTCCAGGACTCGGTCGTCCCGCGCACAGAGCTCGGGGCGGTTTTGAAGAGGATCACCGAGCTCGGCGAGGAGTACGGGATGCGCGTCGCCAACGTCTTCCACGCCGGCGACGGCAACCTCCACCCGCTGGTCCTCTACGACAACGATAAGGAAGGCGAGGCCGAGAGGGCCGAGAAGCTCGCTGGCGAGATAGTGTACGCGTGCCTGGACTACGGCGGCTCCCTCACCGGCGAGCACGGCATCGGGGTGGATAAGAAGAAGTACATGCCCAAGATGTTCACCGACGACGACATGAACACCATGCAGCGTCTCCGGTGCGCCTTCGACCCGCACGGTCTTTGCAACCCCGGCAAGGTCTTCCCGACCCCACGCCTCTGCGGCGAACGCCCCGGACCGTTTAAGATGCACCCGATCCAGCAGGCTGGCCTCGCCGAGCTCTTCTAAGGAGACCTCATGGACACGCGCACGAAGAACGTCTCCCTGGAAGACCTGCAAAAGATAGTCGGCGAGGAGCATGCCCGCGAAGCCACCGCCGAAGACGCCGTTGACGGCGTCGCTCCCCAGTTCGTGGTCGAGCCGGGCACGGTCGAGGAGACCAGCGAGCTGATGAAGCTCGCGAGCGAAGGGGGCCTCACGGCGGCGCCTCGGGGCTGCGGGACGAAGATGTCTTTGGGGAACCCGCCGCGCGAGTTGGACCTCGTCGTGGGCACGGTACGGATGAACGGGCTCGTTGAGCACGTCCCCGGGGACCAGGTGGTCCGGGTAGAGGCCGGGATGAGACTCGAAGACCTTCAGGATCGGCTCGCGGACGCGGAGCAGATGCTCGGCATAGACCCGCCGGAGAAGGGGGCGACAGTTGGGGGCGTGGTCGCGGCGAACTCCTCGGGGCCGCGCCGTCACCGCTACGGGACTATACGGGACTTAATCATCGGCATAACCGTCGTTCTCTCGGACGGGACGGTGGCGAAGGCCGGCGGCAAGGTCGTCAAGAACGTCGCCGGCTACGACCTCTCCAAGCTCTTTACAGGTTCCTTGGGGACCTTAGGCATCATCGCGAGCTGCAACTTCCGGCTGCACCCCAGACAAGAGGCGGCGCGGACGGTGGCCGTCGAGCTCTCTGACACCATGGCGGCCCAGAATGCGGTGCAAGCGATAGCGCACGCCCAGCTCGTCCCGAGCGCTGTGGAGCTGTACTGGAGCGACGACGCCAGGCTCCTTTCGGTCCTCATCGAGGGAATACCGGCGAGCGTCGAGGCGCAGGCGGACACGACTTCCTACCTCTTGAGGGGCTTCGGCGAAGTTCGAGCGCTTTCGGACGAGGAGGCGGATACTTTGGGTTTCCCGGATGCGCCGGACGCCGGAGGCGGGGTGGCTGTAAAGATCTCCGCCCCCCCGGCGGAGCTCGCGGGCGTGCTGGACTCGGTTTTGGGCGCCACCGAGCGCAGGGGCGTTACGCCGCGCATCACGGGCCACGCCGGGGTCGGCGTTACTTACGTAGCCCTCTCCGGCGGGGACGAGGAGGCAAAGGTCCAAGTCGTCGAGGAGCTAAGGGAGATCTGGGTCAGGAGGGGCGGAAGCGTGGTCGTGCGCGAGGCGCCGCTCTCGATAAAGCAGAGGCTCGACGCGTGGGGGCCTACCGGGGACTACCTCGGCCTGACGCGCCGGGTGAAGGAGAAGTTCGATCCCCGGGGCGTCCTTAACCCGGGCCGCTTTCTAGGAGGTATCTAGTGACACAGCAGGACAGGCCGGACCCCAGGCAGTCGGGCAACCGCTACGACGCGACCAACGCCGCCGAGAGGCGCGACGACCAGTCGGGGACCACGCGCGAGCAGGCGATGGCCGGAGCCATCGGCGCTGGCAACCCACAGGACGTCGGCCAGAGTACCTTCGCGGCGACCACGGACTCGCTCCAGCACACAGTGGGTCACGACCGGCCCGAGAGCGGGAGCTACACCTTCCCGGCCTTCGACAGCCATCATCCGCCGGAGAAGGACCTAATCGATGAGTGCGTCCACTGTGGCTTCTGCCTGCCGACCTGCCCGACGTACGTCCTGTTCGGCGAGGAGATGGACTCCCCGCGCGGGCGCATCTACCTCATGAACAAGGGCCTCACCGAAGAGCCCATGAATGACACAATGGTGCGCCACTGGGACCTGTGTCTGGGGTGCATGGCCTGTGTGACGGCCTGCCCGTCGGGTGTGCAGTACGACAAGCTCATCGAGGCTACGAGGGCACAGGTCGAGCGGCGCTACGAGCGCCGGGCTGACGACAAGGCGTTCCGGGAGATGATCTTCCAGCTCTTCCCCTACCGCAGCCGTCTGCGCCTCGCCGCTGGCCCCCTGCGTCTCTACCAGCGCTTTGGCATCGACAAGAAGCTAAGGAAGGCCGGCGTCATGAGCCGTCTCCCCGCCCGGATGAGGGCGATGGAGGCCCTTATGCCAAAACTCCAGAAAGAAGAGAAGATACCCGAGCACACCTCGCCTACCAGCGAGAGGCGCAGGCGGGTGGGTGTCCTCACCGGGTGTGTCCAGCAGGTCTTCTTCTCCCAAGTCAACTCCGCCACCGTGCGGGTTCTGGCCGCAGAGGGCTGCGAAGTGGTCGCTCCGAAGGACCAGGGCTGTTGCGGTGCGCTCTCGACCCACGCCGGGCGGGAGGAGGAGTCGCTGAACTTCGCACGCAAGACCATAGACACCTTCGAGAGGGAGAACCTCGATAACGTGATCGTGAACGCCGCCGGGTGTGGCTCGACGATGAAGGAGTACACGTACCTGTTGCGCGACGACCCCGAGTACGCCGAGAGGGCGAAGAGGTTCTCTTCAAAGGTCAAGGACGTCTCGGAGTTCCTGCAGGAGATAGGCACGGTCGCCGAGCGGCACCCGTTGCCGGTTGCGGCGGCTTACCACGACGCTTGCCACCTGGCGCATCAGCAGGGGGTCCGTCAGCAGCCGAGGAAGACGCTCAAGCAGATACCCGGGATGGAGGTCAAGGAGATCACCGAGGCCGAGGTCTGCTGTGGGTCGGCCGGTATCTACAACATGGTCGAGCCCGAGCCCGCCGCCGAGTTGGGCGAGCGCAAGGCGAAGAACGTCCTCAAGACGGGCGCGCAGATGATCGTCACGTCCAACCCCGGCTGCATGCTTCAGATACAGGCGAGCCTTAAGA
>JALZFJ010000213.1 GCA_030867425.1 Actinomycetota bacterium
GACGCGCGCCACGACCGGCTTTGGGCATCCATCCACCGCCTCGAACATCGCCGCGAGGTTCCGGGCGTCCTCCAGGTTCTCTTCGTAAGAGAAGTTGGCCGTGTCCCTCATGTACCCTATGTCCGCCCCGGCGCAGAAGAAGTCCCCCTCGCCCGTGAGGACGACTACCCGCACCTTATCGTCTTCCGCCAGCTCCTCCGCGCAGCGCCGGAGCTCCCCAATGAGCCCAGCGTTCAAGGCGTTGCGGGCGTCGGGGCGCGCGAGCGCCACCGTAGCAACTGCGTCCCCGTGCCCTACGCTCAGGTGTTCGTAGTTAGCCAAGCCTCTTCTCCTACATCCTGAATACGCCGTACTTGGTTTCTTCGAGCGGCGCGTTGGCCGCAGCCGAGAGGCCTAGAGCCAGGACCATCCGGGTGTCTATCGGGTCGATCACGCCGTCGTCCCAGAGCCTGGCGGTCGAGTGGTAGGGGTTGCCCTCCCGTTCGTACTTCTCGAAGACGGGCTCCTTGAACTCCTCGCGTTCCTCGTCGGTCATCTCCTTGCCCTCGCGCGCGAGGCCCTCCTCCCGCACGGTGAGCAAGACGTTCGCCGCCTGCTCCCCACCCATGACGCTTATCCTCGCGTTCGGCCACATGAAGAGGAGGCGCGGCGAGTAAGCCCGTCCGGCCATCCCGTAGTTTCCGGCCCCGAAGGAGCCGCCGATGATCACTGTGAACTTCGGGACGTTCGCATTCGCAACGGCCATCACCATCTTGGCCCCGTTTTTGGCTATTCCCTCGTTCTCGTACTCCTTGCCGACCATGAAGCCCATAATGTTCTGCAAGAAGACGAGCGGGATGCCCCTGGAGCAACACAGCTCGATGAAGTGTGTCCCCTTCAAGGCGCTCTCGGAGAAGAGGATGCCGTTGTTCGCGAGGATGCCGACCGGCTGGCCCATGATGCGAGCGAAGCCGCACACCAACGTCTCGCCGTAGAGTGGTTTGAACTCATGCATCCGGCTTGCGTCCACGATGCGGGCGATGACCTCGCGCACGTCGTAGCTCTGGCGGGGGTCCTGTGGGACGATACCGTAGAGCTCCTCTGGGTCGTAGAGAGGCTCCTCGGGCTCGGTTAAAGTCCACGGCGTCCTTTTCTCCGCGTTCAGGTTCGCCACGATCTGGCGAGTGATCGCCGCGGCGTGCTCGTCGTTCTCGGCGAAGTGGTCGGCGACGCCCGAAGCGCGGGTATGGACGTCGGCCCCACCCAGCTCCTCGGCCGAAACCTTCTCGCCGGTCGCGGCCTTCACCAGGGGCGGGCCGCCGAGGAAGATCGTGCCCTCCTCCTTGACGATCACCACCTCGTCGCTCATCGCTGGCACGTACGCCCCGCCCGCCGTGCAACTCCCCATGACGGCGGCGATCTGGGGTATGCCCTTGGCCGACATCCGCGCCTGATTGTAGAAGATGCGCCCGAAGTGGTTCTTGTCCGGAAAGACCTCGTCCTGCAAGGGCAAGAAAGCCCCGCCCGAGTCGACCAGGTACACGCACGGCAGGTGGTTCTGCTCAGCGATCTCCTGCGCCCGGAGGTGCTTTTTGACCGTCATCGGGTAGTAGGTGCCCCCCTTGACGGTGGCGTCGTTCGCCACGATCACGATCTCCCGGCCCGAGACGCAGCCGATGCCGGTGATGATACCCGCCGCCGGCACCTCGCCGTCGTACATCCCGAAGGCCGCCAGAGGCGAGAGCTCCAAGAACGCCGTACCCGGATCGAGAAGTAAGTCTATGCGGTCCCGGACCGGCAGCTTGCCGCGCTCCTGGTGCCTTTCTTGGGCCTTCTTGCCGCCCCCGCGCTGGACCTTGTTCACCCGGTCGCGCAGCTCTTCCAGTAGCCCTTCGTAGGCCTCGGTGTTAGCCTCGAAATCTGGGCTTTCCGACGAGACCAGGCTCTTTATGGTGCTCATGGACCCTCCATCAGGTGGCCACAGATACCGGCCTTCATGACCTGCCCAGGCAGCTCGTGATCCAGCTGCTCCTCGAGCAGCTGGGCGCAGCCGATGAGAGCTTCCAGGTCTACTCCGGTCTCTATCCCCATCTCGTGCAGCATGTGCACGAGATCCTCAGTAGATATATTCCCCGTGGCCCCCGTCGCGTAGGGGCTCCCTCCGAGGCCGCCCACGCTGGCGTCGATGCGATCCACCCCGACCTCGAGGGCGGCCAGGCAGTTGGCTAGCCCCATCCCACGAGTGTTGTGGAAGTGCATCCGCAGGGGGACCTCTGGGAAGCGCTTCTGGTAGGCTTCAGAGAGTTCGCGTACCTGGGTGGGATAGGCCATCCCGGTGGTATCCCCGTACGTGATCTCCTCGGCGCCAAGTTCAATCAAGCGCCCGGAGAGCTCTAAAACCCTCTCCTGAGCCACCGGCCCCTCGTACGGGCAACCGAACGCCACCGAAAGGACCGCGACGAACGGCGTGTGGGCCCTCCGCACGATCTCCGCTATCTGGACGGATTGCTGGAGAGAATCCTCCACGTTCATCTTCACGTTGTTCTGGTTATAGCTTTCGGTGGCCGCGAGGAAGACCTGTATCTCGTCGGCCCCGGCCTCCAGGGCTCGCTGCGCACCCTTCTCGTTTGGAACTATCGCCGAGTAGACGATTCCCGGCCGTCGCTTCAGGTCCGCGAACACGTCCTCCGCATCGGCCAGGGGCGGGATGGCTTTGGGGTGGACGAAGGAGGTCGTTTCGATCTCACGCAGGCCCGCGTCGGCTAGGCAGTCTATGAGGCGGAGCTTTTCTTCGGTAGAGAGTATAGCCTCCTCGGCCTGCAGGCCGTCGCGCGGGCCGACCTCTTTTACCTTGACACTAGCGGGAAGGTTGCTCATTGCACCGCCACCTCCTTCTTCGCCTTCTCGGTGTCCACTTCACGCAGGAGGATGCGGGCGATGATCTGGCGGCTGATCTCGCTGGTCCCCTCGCCGATCTCGTTTATCTTCACCTTCCCCACCGTCGACACCTCCCCATCGTACATCCCTAGGGCCGCCAGAGGCGAGGGCTCCAGAAAGGCCATGTTCGGATCTAGGAGGCGATCTATGCGATCCCGGACCAGCAGCTTGCTGCGCTCCTCGTGTCGCTTCCTCGCCTTCTCGCCACCCCGCGCCTGGCTTCTTGCGTCCGGTCGCGCAACTCTTCTAAGAGAGCCTCGTAGGCCTCGGCGTTCTCTTTGACTCCTCGCTCTCCCTGTCCACGAGGGTGCGGAGCTTGGTCATGCTCCCCATTCTTTCTCGCAGAGAACGTTTCGTTCGGTCTTCCCGGGGGTGTCTGCTCTCCGACGAGGTCCTCGCTTTCCTCGAAAGCATGTTATCCGCCACGCGCCACGAATGCCACCGGGCCGGGTGGCTTGCCGGGCCTGTCTCAGCCGATCTCCGACGCCCGTCCCGCGACCTCCTCGAGCGCCCGCAAGGCCGAGGCCTGGTCCATGCCGGTGCTCCGAAGCAGGTCCACCGCCGCCGAGCGGATCTGGCCGATGAGCACGCTTATCGCCAGGTCGTGCCTCTCTCTTAGTATCTCGGTGGCACGCCAGGCGGCTTCGAGAGCATATCGGCGGGCCTCGTCGGGCGGGCCGGGTTCTTCGAGGAACGTCGCCAAAGCCTCCACCGCTCGGGCAAGGTTGCGCACGGCCTCCGGCAGCGGCGCAGGTATCGTATCGCCGCGCCTGACCGCGTTGGCGGTACCCCGAGCCAGGACGCGCACGTTGATGACGGCGAGTTCCACCCTGAGGCCCGCGCTAGAGTAGAGATCGAGATGCTCCAGGGCCCTGCGGCGAGTCGGGGAGAGCCGGGCGGTCTCGCGGCTGGCGGCGAGGGCCTCGTTGAGCGTCTCCACCCTCTCATCGATCTCCCGGGACTTGAGCAGTGCGCGCTCGGCCCGTTCAAGGTCGCTTCCTTCGAGGGCAGCGGCTATCTCTTCGAGCACCGCGACCAGCTCGTTGAAGATCGGGCGCGCGGCTCGTTCCACCAACCGGCGGGGGTTTATCGGGAACGCGTAGTTGATCGCCAGCGCAACCCCTCCCCCTATGAGCGCGCTCAAGAAGCGGTCGGGGGAGAATACGGCATCCGGGGGCTGCAGCACGATCACCAGGATAGCCGAGATCGCCGCCTGGTTGACGAACAGGGTCCTCTCCGCGAAGAGCAAGGCCGCCGCCATCGCCAGGGCCACCACGACCGCGACCTGAACCGCCCCCACGCCGATGGCGAGCACCAGCAGGTCGGCTACTAGCAGCCCGATGGCAACCCCGAAAACCAACTCGACCGTGCGCCTCCCACGCTGCCCGAGCGTCAGGCCCAAGGAGATCACGGCCGCGATCGGGGCGAAGAACGGCTGCTCCTGGCCGAGCACGATCGCCGCCAGGAAGTACGCGACGCTCGCGGCCAGCGCCGTCTGGAGCACCGGCCAGGCGTTGGTCCGCAGACGGTCGGCCCCCGCTGCGATGCGGAACCTACGGAACCCGTTCGCTCTCCGCATCGTGTCCACGCCTACCAGACCCGGCGGGACGCTCCTTCGGCCGGCCCCGCTCCGGTCGGCACGGGGCCAAAGCCCATGCCGGTACCGTCTCTTCCTGTTCGGAGAGGATCTGCAGTTCGTCCAAGGTGCCCAGCACAGTCCCGACCAGAACCCGGAAGTAGATCGGCCTGTATACAGGTTTGCGGCGGCTTCTCTACCCGTTGTCGGTCGATGCTCTCGCGAAAACTCTTCTTCTCTCCTTCGGCCACTCTAGGCCTCCTTGCGCTAGACCATCAAAACAGGAGAGGTGGACAAAACGCACCATCAGCGCGAACCTACCGGCGGCAGACACTCCAAACGCCGGGGAGCGGAAGGTGCCACCGGGCTTACTGAGCCGCCATCTTTTCCTTCGCTTCTTGGGTGCTCTCGGCGAGAAGGCTGCGGGCGATGATCTGGCGGTTAATCTCGCTGGTCCCCTCACCGATCTCATTTATCTTCACCTGCCGCCAGTAGCGCGCCACGGCGCTCGTCTCCATAAACCCCTCGCCACCGTGGATCTGAACCGCCTGATCCGCCGCTCTTTTAGCCGTCTCCGAGGCAAAGACCTTTGCCATGCTGCCCTCGCGTCCGAAGGGACGCCCGAGATCCTTCAACCACGCCGCCTTCATGACCGTGTTGCGCGCTAGCTCTATCTCCATCGCCATGTCCGCGAGCTTGAACTGTATGGCCTGGAACTCGGCTATGGCCTTGCCGAATTGGTGCCGCTCCTTGGCCCGTTGAAGCGCCTCGTCGAGACAAGCCTGTGCCAGACCGACCGAGAGTGAAGCGACAGCGACCCTTCCCGCGTCGAGGATCTGGAGAAATTGCGCGAGGCCGCGTCCGCGCTCGCCGAGCAGGTTCTCCTCCGGCACCCGGCAATCTTCGAAGTATAAGGGGCGTTGATCGGAGGCGCGCCAGCCAGTCTTCTCGTAGCCGGCTCCTCTAGTATAGCCGGGCGTCTCTTGCGGGACGATGAGGGCGGTGAGCTCTGGTCCGCCGTTCTCGCGTGTGCCGGTCCGGGCGATGGCCGTAACGCCGGCGGTGATGTCCGTGCCAGAGTTGGTGATCCACTTCTTAGAGCCGTTTACGACCCACTCGCCATCCATGAGCTTAGCCGTCGTCCTGGTGCCCCCTGCATCGGTGCCAGCCTCCTCTTCGGTTAGCCCGAAAGCCCAGAGGCGCTCGCCGGTGGCGCATCTACTGAGAAACCTTTCTTTCTGCTCCCGCGTGCCGTAGTTGGCCAGGGGGGCGCAGCCCAGAGAGATGTGCGCCTCCATAGTTATGCCAACCGCCGTGTCCGCACGGCTGATCTCCTCGAGCGCCATGTTGTAGGCGACGAAGTCGCCGCCGGAGCCGCCGTACTCCTGCGGCAGGCTCAGGCCCATCAGGCCCAGACGTGCCATCTCGGAGACGACGTCGTAGGGGAACTTCTGCTCGCGGTCCAGTTCGGCGGCGCGTGGACGCACCTCCTCCCGCGCGAAGTCGCGGGCGAGGTCCCGCCACCGCCGCTGCTCGCTCGTCGGATCGAAGTTCATCGCCCTCCCTCTCCCTCTTCGAGTGGCCCGCAAGCATGATAACAATCAGACTACTCTCGCGCCGTCACCCCATGAAGTTCGCTCCTAACCTCCTCCGCCGTCTCCACCACCACCTCCGTCGAAGCCGCCGTCTCCTCCGCCGTTATCGCCGTCGCCGTACCCTCCGGCCGTGTCCCCGGCTCCCCGTAGAAGCTTCCCCGGCCAACGCCACTCGGACAGGGGTCCCTCGGACGCGAAGCGATGAACCCCAGCGCGACGACGGCAGAGATCACGAGGATGACTATCCCAGGCACTACGTAACCGAAGAACAGCAAGGCGACCCCGAACATGGCATCACCGCGCTTAGGCCAATACCCACGAAGACTCTGGTCACCCCGGCTCCCCTTCCACCGATCACCCCAACTTCGAAATAAGCAGCGATCACGGTAGCAGTTCGAGGGTCCGAAGCCGAGGAGCAAGCGGAGCATTCCAGCTTCGTCTCCGTGCGCTTGCTCTTAGAGACCTACCGGAGCGACCACTCCAGCAACCGAGCCGAAGAGCGCGACCTTATCGCCGAGAGCCATGGTTCGTCGTTCAACCGGCTGGGACTACTCCTATGCCGTTTCTACTCTGGCCGGTTCGAGCTCGTAGCGTTTGACGGCGGCCTCGCGCAGTTTGTATTTCTGGATCTTGCCGCTCGCCGTCATCGGGTACTCCTCGACGAAATCCACGTACTCGGGGACCTTGTAGTGAGCTATGTTCTCGCGGCAGTACTCCTTGACGTCCTCTTCGGTTAAGGAGGCATCCTTTTTCTTTATTATGGCGGCGGCGACTCTCTCGCCGTACTTCTCGTCGGGGACGCCGTAGACCTGGACGTCGGAGATCTCGGGATGGGTGTAGAGGAACTCCTCGATCTCGCGCGGATAGATGTTCTCGCCTCCGCGGATGATCATGTCATCCGCCCTGCCGGTTATCTCGAAGTAACCGTCCTCGTCCATGACCGCCAGGTCCCCAGTATGCAGCCATCCATCTTCGTCTATAACCTCAGCGGTTTTATCGGGCATCTTGTAGTAGCCCTTCATGACGTGGTAGCCGCGGGTGCAGAGGTCGCCCTGCTCTCCTATCCCGATCTCCTTGCCGGTATCCACATCCACGAGCTTGACCTCCACGTCCGGGAGCTTGCGGCCCACGGTGGAGACCCTGCGTTCTATGGGATCGTCGGTGCGCGTCTGGGTTATGACGGGGCTGGATTCGGTCTGGCCG
>JALZFJ010000215.1 GCA_030867425.1 Actinomycetota bacterium
GCAACGCCACGCTACGCTGCCCGTGCGCTGGCAGCAACTGCTGGGCCACGATATGCGGCGTCACCTGAGGGCCTCCTACGCAGAAGCTGCGATCCTCGACCCTGCGTATCGCAGGACCGGCCCGAAAGGTAAGCTCTACGGAGCGATCGAAGTTTGCAGAGAAGTCGATGTTGCACACTTCGCAGTGGACTCGCTGCTTCATCTCCGCCAGTGTCGAAGCGCTCTCTTTCGCGCCGCGACAAAGTGGACACAGCAGATCCCACCGAAGATCGAAGAGGCCGGCGCGCGTCGCCTGCAGACAGATCTCCAGTACTTTCTGACGCGACACACCCCACGCATCGGCGAGCACGTAAGGCCGTAGCCTCGCCATGGTGAAGTCGTCCCCCTTCTCGACCGCCTCGACGAGCCGTGCGACGAGTTCGGGCTCACCAGCCTCCTCGGACAATTGTTGTTGCAGCGCAGCTAGCCGGGCACGTCCTCCGGGAGCAAAGTGAACATCCCGTGACTGCTCGGGGGCAGGGCTCGCTTTCATCGCCAGCTCGTCGTACCTATGGAATGCAGCACCGAAGGAACGACGGGTGGAGAATTTCATCAACGGGGGCACGGTGACCATCCCAAGCAGGTTGCTGGGCCGCACCCACGTTTGATACAGAAGGTGGGTTCCACCCTCTGGTTGAGGTGTTAGCTCGACCAATACTCGCATCGACGCGACGGGGCCAGCGTGGTACCGTCGATGGACCCCGAAGCGATACGGGCGTACCCACTCGAACGGCTCCTCCTCCCACTCGACCTCAACCCCCAACCGCGAGAATCGCAAGTTCTGACGAGCGTTCTCCCCAGTCTCCTCATCAGTACGGTAGACCGCCGGGAGGTCAGTGTCTCGATTAAATCGGTTCGTATCGGCCACGAACGGCCATAACTGCTCGGGGGCGGAGCGGAGCCGCCATTCCCACCGATAGTGCAACTCTGGGTAGCGCATCCTGATTTTCTCCTCCCGTCGAGTCTACTTCGAACCGTTCACAGCTGCAAACGTTCGGTTCATGCCTCCCTGAATCTCTTTGCCCGCGCCGGTAGTTCTGGGTACAATGCTGCCCAGGGAAAGGCTTCGGTGTGAGCCAATGAGCATGACAAGCGGTGACGCCCCATCGGTCAACAAGGTCATGGTCGCCACTGATCTTTCGGAGACCGCTGATCGAGCGGTCCGCTGGGCCGCGAACGTAGCGGCTTCTCACCAGGCAGAGCTCCTTCTCTTCCAGGTTCTCCCCACTACGACAGAGGATGGGACCGAGGTTGTTAGCGGGCCCGAGGATACTCTGGATCAGGCTGAGGAGAAGCTAAGGCGGTTCGCTGAGGAACTCGTCGGACCACGCGGACGAGCACGAGTGGTCGTGGATGACGATCCCGCGCAGGCGATTCTCGACGCCGTCGAAGAAGAACGAGTGGACATGATCGTGGTCGGCAACGTAGGAATGAGCGGCCGCAAGCAGTTCCTGCTCGGCAACATACCCAACCGGATCTCACACAATGCGCGCTGCACGGTAGTCATCGTCAATACCGCTAGTCCAGATGAGAAGGGCGCCTCGGGAAGCAAGCGAGGAGCGTCCGACGCCTCGGACTATGTGGAGGGAAGGCTTCTGGGCAGGGCGTGGCGAATTGGCCGGGTCATGATCAAGACCGGCGCCCGGGAGGTGCTCACACGCTCACAGCCCCACGATAGCGAGACGATGCAGCTGGCAGCGCGACGCTTTCGTTCCGCACTCGATGAGTTAGGTCCGACGTTTGCCAAGCTGGGTCAGATCCTCTCCACACGTCCGGACCTGCTTCCTCCGGCTTTCATGGAGGAGCTAGAGACCTTGCAGGAGAGGGTAACTCCCCTCACCGAAGCCGAGGTGGTCTCGGTGATGGAGCAGGAGTTGGGTGTACCTTGGGAAGATGTGTTCGAAAGCATAGATCCCGAGCCGCTGGCTGCTGGGACCATCGCGCAGGTCCATCGGGCGCGACTAGAATCTGGTGACAGGGTCGTCGTGAAGGTGCAGCGTCCGACCGCCGAGCAAGACATCCTCCAAGACTTAGGCCTCCTCGAGATGTTCGCGCAGAAGGCGGCCGATCGTCCGACCCTGCGAAGGGTTTTCGACGTGCCGGCCACCGTCGAGCACCTCTCTAGTTCCCTTAGGCGCGAGCTCGACTTTCGCCACGAGGCTGCCAACATAAGGCGGATGCAGGAGGTGATCAAACCTTTCCCGCGGCTCGACGTGC
>JALZFJ010000263.1 GCA_030867425.1 Actinomycetota bacterium
TCCGGGCTCCTTCCCGCCGTTTATATGAACTTTAAACAGGGGATTAACTCGAATCCCCCCTCCGTAATCAGGCACTCTAGAAAAGTCGCCCGCCTCGTGCAACGTCCCTTCTGTTTGAAAATAAACCTCTGATAGCGAGAACGTGGCTTAAATAAAGGGAATTCCTGTTTCCTGGACGAAATGTTATTTTAATAAATCTTAACAGCTATAAGGCTTATAAAGGCCGGTAAAGGGGTGTTTTGGTGAGTTATTTTTTTGGAGGCCTCGCACAAGGGAGCGAAGAAGGAGAGTACGGAGAACATGCGGTTCCCAAGGGGAAGGCTTGCAAGCATGGAGACGCATCCGATAGCGAAGGCGAGGACTGTGCAAGCGCCAGTCTACTTCTTGAAGGCGTATCGGCGAAGAGGGGCGCGAGCGGCAGGGTGGTCGCCGAGAATCGGTAGCATGGTCACGATGACCAGGCCGACTATTCTAAGCATCGTAAGGCGGAGGCTTTATTCTTTCGCGGCCTCAGGAGGGGCGGTAACCCGGGTCCCCCTCGTCGTCGATGAGGACGCGGAGGGAGAGAAAAGCCCGCCAGAAGCGATGTTTGGCGTCGGCGTCTACCAGGGCCGGGGTGAGTGCGGGAAGCCGGAGGCCAAAAGTACCCTTTGTCCAGACGAACCATAAACCTTCGGGGGTCTCTGAGAATCCCGTTTTGGCGAGCGGGTAGTTCAGAGCATCTATGGCGCGGGCAGCGTCGGGCCCGACCGCTACCAAAGCGCCGGGCTCTATAGAGAGTGTCTCTTCGAGGAGGTACGGTGAAGACCAGGTGACGTAAGCCCCGTCGAGCTTTACGGCGGCAAGGCTGCGGTGGAGGGCGTCCACCAACCGGGCGCTCGCCTCGGCCCCTTCCACCACGAGCACGACGCCGGAGCAAGGCTCGCCGAAGGGTTGGGGAAGTCTAGCTTGCTTCGAGTAGCGGGCTAGTCGGGCGGCCTCGTAAGAGGTCTTTGACTCGTAGGCGTTCGCGGCTGAGGGCGGAGAGGTGTTTTCGAACATGTGATTTTTCAGGTCTTCGTCATGCGGCGCACGTGGAGGATGCGCTGGGCGGTAGTTACCAGGGCGCCAGCCGCGACGAGACCGATGCCAACGAGCAAGAAACCCATCAATGAGAAGAGCGAGAGGATCACGACGCGACCCGCGCGTTCGAGGAGGCCGACCTCGCATTTGAGGCCCAGGCCCTCGGCGCGCGCGCGAGTGTAGGAAGTCATGAGCGAGAAGGTCATCGCTGTGCCGACCAGAAGGGTCTCGTAAGGTCTACCTGAGGCCGCGTAGAAAAAGATCACCCCGGCGAAGATCGCCGACTCGGAGAGCCTGTCCAACGTCGAGTCCAGGAAGGCCCCGAAAGCGCTTATCTGGTTGGACTCTCGGGCGACGGCGCCATCTAAAGCGTCGAAGAGGCCCGCGAAGAGCATCACGGCGCCGGCCGTTTTGGTGTAGCCGAGCGCGAACAGGGTAGCGGCGACGACCGAGAGGACCCACCCCGTGGCGGTCAAAGAGTCCGGGCGGACCCGCATCGCCGAGAGGAAGCGGACCAGAGGGCGTATCAGCTGCCGGAAGGCCTCCTTGTAGGAGAACGGTCGACGCGGCTCTCGGTGCGGCAACCCCACCTCAGCCTACCGCTTTCTCTCCGCGGAGACCCGCAGGCTCGCTGGCTCTCCGCCGGTGGCCACGGCTTCCGGTTGTCCCTCATCGAAGACAATCTCTGTCACGGGGGCTTTGCGCCAGCGCTCCAAGGGGAGTATTTCGCGCAAGTATCGGGAGGCGGCCGCGATTATAGCGACGATGGGGACGGCGAAGGCGGCGCCGACGACGCAGTAAAGAGCCGTCGCGGCCAGGGTGGCGAAGAGCACCCACACAGGGTGCACGCCGACGGAACCGCCCATAATCCTCGGCTGCAGGACGTTGCCTTCCAGTTGCTGGGCGACGAGAAACAGCGCGTTCAGCACGTAGGCCAGGATCGCCGCCAGCAAAAACGTGAGAAAGACGCCGCCCAGCTGCCGGACGAACGCGAACAGGAGCAGAGCGCCGAGGGCGATGAGCACGTATTGCAGGTAGGTCGAGACGACCAGCTTCTTGGCGGACACTCTCTCTCCGAGGCTGACTTCAGTGGCGGCGCTCTTGTTTATATGCCAAATAAGAATATACCAGTCATATGCCAAATAAGAATATACCAGTCCCTCGGGTCGCGGTTGGCCATGTTTCACTTCTGTTGCGTCCGTTTACTTCTGTTGTCTGCGTTTTACTTCTGTTGCCCCTTATGTATAATGCCACCCCAGTATGCGAGGGGGTAGCGCACAACGGGCCCAACATGTTGAGGCCGGGCACCACAGCAGGACGAACGCGATGCCGAACAAGCGGAGGCCGGCGCTCCGACGCGACAACGCTGCTCTTAGGTGGCCCGCCAGATATCGGGATGCTCGCAGTTCGAAGGGAGCCAGCGTGTACCGGCGCCGGCGGACGCTCGCCGTCTCCGTGGTTCTGCTGGGCATTCTGGCGCTCGTCCTCGCAGCGTTCGTCCAGACCTCGAGGGCGAGAGACCAGGCGCTCCCCATAGACCCGAACAACGCGGGCCCGGACGCGGTGCTGGCCGGGGTCGCCGGCGTAAGCATCTTCAGCCCGATCCGGCCCGAGGACGTTACGGGGCTCGGATACCACCCGGAGGGCGAGAGCCTTATTGAGATGTCGCCGCGCGGGAAGAACCTCTCGGGGAACCCCGTGTTCGGGCTGCTCGCGAGCGGCTCCACGCCCGAGAAGATTCAGTACTATATCATGAACCCGGCCAGCAGGCAGGGTCCACGCACGGGCGCTTTAGACGTTGGGGCCGAGGCTGGAACAGAGGTCTACTCGCCGGTGACCGGGACCGTGACGGCTATACGTCCGGACCCCGTGCTGCAAGAAGGCGCCAAGGTCGTGGAGATAAAGCCCACCGACAACCCGGAGATCAGGGTCTATGTCTCTTTGGTGCAGGAGATAGGTAGTGGTATAGGTCCCAAGTCTCCCGTCACAGCCGGGATAACCGAACTCGGAAGCGTGGCCGACTCGAGCAAGGTCCTGAAACCACAGCTTGCCTCTTACACCTCCGATGCCGGCAACCATGTCACGGTCTCGGCCCTGGAGGTTGATTGACAGAACCTCCGACCGCCGCGCCTACCAGCCTATAATATAAGGGTGCGATGTTCCTCTCCTTGTTCGAACAGAATCCGGTCGCCGCAGTGGCGTTCGTCGCGGGTATTCTGGCGGGCATCGTGGTGCACGAGGCCTCGCATGCCTCGTTGGCCTACTCTTTAGGCGACGACACGGCCTACCGCGATGGTCGGGTGACGCTGAACCCGGCGGCGCACCTGGAGCTGTTGAGCGTCCTGATGATCTTCCTGGTAGGTGTGGGCTGGGGGAGGACCCCGGTTACGCCCTCCAAACTTAGAGGCGGCGTGTGGGGACAGGTGGCCGTCGCCGCCGCCGGTCCGGTCTCGAACCTCCTCATCGTCGCCCTCTGTGCGGTGCTCCTCAAGCTGCCGCCGTTCGAGGGAGGGTACTGGTCCGTTGTGGTCTGGTTTTTGGCTTTGGCGAACGGACTGCTCTTTATCCTCAACCTCATACCGATCCCGCCGCTCGACGGTGCGTCTATTCTCTACCCGTTCCTGCCGCGCTCTCTGGACGGTTTCGTGAGCTTCATGTACCAGTATGGGCCTATGATCCTGCTCGGCCTCTTGCTCATCTCTATCTTCCTGCCGGGGATCTCGCCCTTGGGCTTCGTGCTCGCCCTGATCGGACCACTCTTCGACCTGTTCGGGATACCGTCGATACCACCTCGGTAGACTACTGAGACAAGCAAAAGGGGCAGTTTTCAGTCCGCGGGGAGGGGGGAGAATCCGCGAACCGTACACTGCCCCAGGGACTATTCTACAGACGAAGGTTTGGTAACGGTAGAGTAAACCTTAACAAAAACTAAGAAAATATTGAAATTTGTTCATCCGTCGGAGCCGTCCGCGAGGGGCAAGAAGACCGAGAAGGTGCTGCCGAAGTCGGGTTGGCTCTCGACGAGGATCTCACCGCCGAGGTGGTCGGAGATCTCGCCTGCGAGGGCGAGCCCTAAGCCCGTGCCGTCGGCTCGGGAGGAGCCTTGGGCGCGGTAGAAGCGGTCGAAGATGTGCGGGAGCTCCGCTTCGGGGATGCCGCACCCACGGTCGGCGACGCTGACGACGGCGCGGCCGTCCTCGCGGTGGAGGTTCAGGTTCACAGGCCCATCGCCTTCTGGACCGCCCGAGTACTTGAGCGCGTTGTCCAGGAGTATTGCTAGCATGCGGTGAAGCTGCGTGGGGTCGGTTCTCACCGGCGGAACGTCTTTTTCGGCGTGGATCTGGATCTCGCGCCCCGTGTAGGCGAAGTCCCGCCTGAGCTCGTGCAAGAGATCCTCCAGGTCCACCTCTTCGAGCCTGAAGGTTACCGCGTTCGCGTCTAGGCGGGAGAGGTCGAGGAGAGTGCGAGTAAGGCCCTGCAAGCGTTCAGTCTGGGCCTGCATGTCTTTGAGAAAGGCCTTACGGACCTCCTCGTCGCTCTCGTCCTCGAGAATCTCCAGGTAGCCGGAGAGGGCGAAGAGGGGTGTTTTGAGTTCGTGGGAGGCGTTGGCGATGAACTCAGCTTTGGCGTGTTCGATCTGGCGCTGTTCGGTGACGTCGCGCAGAATAGCCAGAGCCCCGTCCTCCAAAGGGGCGGCCCGTATCTCTATGATCCTGTCCCCTGCTTGGGCCTCCGGCTCAGTGACCGGACCGGAGAAGCGGCTCTTGGCGAGGACCTCCTGCAAACGGCCGTGGAAGGCGGGGTCGGAGCCTTCCAAAAGCTCGCGTGCCCGAGGGTTGAGGAAGGTGGGGTTCAGGTCCCTGTCCACGCCGACAACCGCGTCGGTCATGCCGTCGAGGATGGCTTGGCCGCGCGCTTTCTCCTGCTCGACCTGCCGGAATGCGCCTTTGAGCGAAGAGGCCATCGCATTGAAAGTCTCGCCAAGCTGGCCCATCTCGTCCTCGATGCGGGTGGTGATACGCTCGTCGAAGTTGCCGGCGGCCAGGCGGCGGGCGGCCGTATCTAGCCTGTTGAGGCGACGCGAGATCAAGTTCGCCGCCACGTACCCCCAGAAGCCCACGATCAAGAGCGCCAGAGCCCCGGCAAGGAACACCCTCTGCCTGATGCCCTCCATAGCTTCGGACGCACTCTGGAGTTCGTTCGCGGTGTAGTATCGGGTAAAGACGAGCGCCGTTCCGGACTCGCCGGGGACTTCTATGGGGGAGGCGTAGGTCGCGAGCGTCTGTCCCTCGCGGTCACCACTTTCGACCAGCACTAGCTCCGTGTAGGGCTCCCGCTGCTCGGCCGCCGTCCGCACCGCTTGGGCGTCGTATTCGCCGGGATCGCCACGCAGAACCTCTCCGCTATCGACGTGTACTATGCCCCACTGTACGCCGCGGAGGGTTGCGTAGGCAGTTATATACTGCTCAGTGAGCCGGGGGTTGCGCTGGAGCTGCTCCTCGAGCGGGTCGAACGTCTGTCTGAAGCTCGCCTTCGCCGATTGCTCCAAGGTTTCCCCGAGGACCGGGGAGACTATAGAGTACGCCATTGCCCCGGCGAACGCGGTCACCAACAAGAACAGCACCGTAAGCCACACGCGGATGCTGACACGGGACCGGAGATTGACGCCACGCCAACCGGACAAGAGTCGCGGGGGCGATAACCACGACGAGTGGACGCGCCCGCCCTTCGGGAGGGCTTTTTTAGGGCGCCGGCCCTTGCGCTTAGGGAGTAATAGCCTCTCTTTAACGGAAGACATACCCGACGCCCCGGGCGGTGTGGATAAACTCGGGGTTCCGGGGGTCGCGCTCTATCTTCTCGCGCAGGTGACGGATGTGCACGTCGACCGTGCGCTCGTCGCGGAACTCGTCACCCCACACCCTCGTGAGGAGTGTGCTCCGCGAGAACACCCGGCCCGGGTTGGAGGCGAGCGTCACCAGAAGCTCGAACTCCGTGTAGGTCAGGTCGACGTCTTCGCCGCCCACGGCGACCCTGCGGCTGGGCAGGTGGATCTTCAGCCCGTCGTAGGAGAGCTCGTCCTGGCGCTGCTCCGTAATCGCCGATGCCCGGCGCATGATCGCGCGCACCCTGGCCACGAGCTCCCGGACAGCAAACGGCTTGGTGACGTAGTCGTCAGCCCCGAGCTCCAGGCCCACGACCCGGTCGATCTCGTCGTCCTTCGCCGTGAGCATGATAACCGGCACGTCGCTCCCCCACCTTACCCGCCGGATGACCTCCGTGCCATCTATCTTCGGCAGCATGATGTCCAGGATAATCAGGTGCGGCTCGTAAGTCTCGATCGCCTCGAGCGCCGCCTCACCGTCGCCCACGGTGTACACCTGGAATCCTTCCCGCTCCAGCGCGTGCGTGAGCATCTTCTGGATCGACGGCTCGTCGTCCACCAAGAGTATCCTGCGCGTTGTTCCCTGTACGCCCTGCGCCATAACTAACCGCCCTTTATGGCTAACCCGGAAGTTCTAAACACTTTGCCGCTTATTTTATCATGTCCTCATGCTCCAGATTCCCCTCGGCCAACCTCCGCGCGGCGTCCACGAGGTCCGCGGGAGAGGACAGGCGAACCGCCTCAACGTTCGCACGGTGCCTCTTGAGGTACGCGGCGACGACCCGGGCCTCGTACGCGCCCTCCCCGCGGGGAGAGACGGCTGCGTCGTGGCCGGTCAGGACTTCTTCGGCGAACAGGGCGAGACCGGCGGCATCCAAAGGTTCGAAGCCCTTGTGGGCGACGAGACTGCCCCCGGACAAGGCGAAGACCTCGACTAGGCCGGGCTCGATCGAGGGGGTGACGAGCGCCGAGACGCCCTCGAAGTTCATAACGGCACGCGCCAGGCGAACGCGCTCGATGCCGGCGATGAGCTCCCTGAGGCGGGCGGCCGCCTCAAACTCGAGTTCGTCCGCGAGCCTGTCTCGCATCCTTATCAGGGCCTCGAGGTGTTCCTCGCCGCCCTCGCCACGCAGCAGGTCCACGATACCACCGATCACCTTCGCCCGGTACTCCTCCTTGCTCATGCCCTGGCACGGGGCGCAGCGACCCATCTGACCGTAGAAGCAGACGCCATCTTCGGAATCCCCGGGGCAGCGCCTCAAGGGGAAGATTCTGCCTAAAGCCTCGATGCAAGTATCCAGGACGTTCGCGCTCCGGAAAGGGCCCAGGTAGGTTATCCCGCTCTGCGCTTCTTTGCCCGGTACCCGCTTCGGGACGGGGTAGGGCTCGTTCGTGTCGAGCTTGATGAACCAGCTCGCCTTCTCGTCTCGTCCGGCAGAGTTGTAGCGCGGGAGGAGGCGCTTTATCTCGCGGGCCTCGAGGACGAGGGCGTGTAGCTCCGAGGAGCTCTCTTTGTAGCGCACCTCAGCGGCCTCCCTCACCAGGTACTCGATCTTGCGCCGCCCGTCCCCGCCGTTAAAATAGGTCCTTACGCGGCTCTTGAGGTCCTTGGCCTTGCCGACGTACAGCACGTCGCCGTGCTTGTCCACGAAGTAGTAGACGCCCGGTGTCCGGGGCAAGCCGTCGGCGAGATGGCTTTTTTGCGGCTTGATCCACCCGTTCGACGTGAGCGCGGCCGCCTCTCCGACGCTTCGCACCCCGGCCGAGCCCAGAAGCGTTACGAGCTTTAGGAAAACCTCGGTCGTAGCGGCGGCGTCGGCCAAGGCGCGGTGATTAGGGGCCGCGCGTACCCCGAAGTGCGAGACAAGCGACGCGAGCCGGTAGCGCCTCAGGCCCGGCACGAGCGTTCGGGCGAGCTTCAGAGTGTCGAGCACGGGGTTCGGGAGCGGAACGCCGCGGCGAGCGGCCGCTACGAAGGCGCAATCGAAGCGCGCGTTGTGCCCGACGAGTACGCTCCCCTCGACAAATTCCTCGAAGAGCGGCAAGACCTCTACCATGCTCCGTGCGCCCGCGACCATGCGATCGGTGATCCCGGTTAGCCTGACGACGAACGGCTCTATCCTACGCCCCGGGTTGACGAGCGTCGCGAATTCGTCCACGACCCGACCGCGCACGACTTTTAGCGCCCCGATCTCGGTGATGGCCCCCTCTTTCGCCGACGAGCCCGTAGTCTCAACGTCGAATACGACGTATGACGCGTCGTTGAGAGCCAGAGAGGCCGCATCAACGGTGCGCAAAGAGTTCCCCTCCCAGCGAAAGCGCGGGTCATCCGCTACCAACCTCTCGACGCGAGCACGGGCATCACCGTTGAGCCGTGGTAAGGAGAGGAACTCTTGAACGACCTCCTCTGAGGTTACGGGCTCGCGGCCCTTCACAAAGCCGTAGAGGCTAGGGGACACGTACCTCCGTCCGAGCCGGGGTGTAGTGTCTCGCCGCCTCGGCGATGGTTCTTGCCTGGGTCTCGGTGACGCCGGGGATGCCGACGAGGTTCTCATAGGTGTACTCGGAATCGAGCAGGCCGCTCGCCAGAACCCGGGCTCGCGTCTTCATGCCGATGCCCGGAAGCTTGTGGACGTGGAAGAGCTTGCCGCGCTGCACCCGTAAGGCCTCCATCCCCGCGAGCCTCTCGCCCTCGACGAGCACACGTCTCAAGGTATCGGCGAAGAGCGCGACCTGCTCCGGGTAGTAGATGCTCCGGCCCATGAGGGAAGGCATCATCGGCAAAGGGTGCATAAGGTTCGCGTTGCGGACCGTGGTGTGTCCCGGCGGCTCGTTCGGGCTGAGAGGGTCAGGGTCGCCCAGGGCTTGCGCCCGCGCGGCGTGCTCGAAGACCTGCTCCTCAAGGTCGTCTGAAAGGTACAGCTCCGTGAAAACTGCCGCCCCCCGGAAGCGGTCGTTGCGGTTGGCGGCGTACAGGAAGTGGCGATCGCTCCGCTCGTTCCTGTAGAACTCGACCACCGCGTACGCCCGCTTCTCCCCGAGGCCGGGCAGGCGCGCCAAAGCCTTCGCGTCTTCCGCCTCTATCATCTCCTCGAGCTCGTCGGGACAGACGGCTTCGGCGGCCTTGGCTGCGGCCCGCCGGTCCACACCGCGCACCAGCTCCAAGATGCCCTCGACGCTCTCGGGGTCCACGCCGCGCCTCAGGTG
>JALZFJ010000300.1 GCA_030867425.1 Actinomycetota bacterium
TGAGGAGCTCGGGATCTACGACGAGACGATCTTCATTATCTACGGCGACCATGGCGAAGGCTTCGGCGAGCACGGCCGCCTCTTGCACGGCGACACTATCTACGAGGAGGGCCTACATGTCCCGCTCCTCATCCACGCTCCGGGGTGGTTCGAGGGCGGCGAGCGGGTAGAGAGTCTCTCGAAGCAAGTTGACATCTTGCCCACCGTGCTGGATATGCTCGGTTACGAGGTGGAGAACGGGGAGTACCCAGGCTACTCTCTCTTGCGCCCTATACCAGAGGACCGCCGCCTGATGTTCAGCTGCATCACTGACCGCAAGTGCCTGGCGAGTATAGAGGGCTCGGAGAAGTACATCCACCACTACGGCAACCAGCCCGACGAAGTCTTCGACCTATCGGAGGACGCTGGCGAGAAGCACAACCTCGCGAGCGAACGAGACAAGAAAGAGCTGGACGAGCGGCGCGAGGACTTATTCAGGTGGCGTTCGGAGGTCAACGCCCAGTACGGTGGCGAGTAGGCGGTGATCGTCAGATCCGCGCGAAGTAGCCGGAAAGGTCAGACTGATAGGGGGAAAGGCATATGCTATAACCTCTACCGATGCCCGATATGCGACCGTGTCTAGATCCGTTGCGTGGGTCCTTTGCTGATGAGTTAGGAGAACGCCGTGGAGCTTTTTGAGGCCATTCGGCGCCGGAGGACCACGAACGGGCCATTCCAGTCCGAGCCGGTGAGCGCTGAGCACCAGCGGATGCTCGTGGAGTTGGCTGCGATGGCGCCGTCGCACTTCAACAGCCAGCCCTGGCGCTTCGTCCTGGTGGACGACAAAAAGGTCATCGAGGAGATCGCACGCATCAGCGGTGAGTCCATGCGCCGTCTCATGGAGGAGGGAACATTCTGGAAGCGCTACCGGCCCTACTTCCGCTTCTCCGAGGAGGAGATGGAGGAACGCCGGGACGGCATCCACATCGACCAACTGCCCAAAGTCTTGAAGCCTTTCCGCCGTCAGATCTTCTCGGATACCGGCCAGGCCATCATGAACCGTTTCGGTGTTCCCAAAACCTTAGCCGAGGACAACCGAAAGCTGGTTGCGGGTTCGCCTTTGCTCTTGGCGGTTCTTCTCGATAAGACCGAGTACCGGCCCGGCGAGCTCTCGGGCTTCTACTCTATCTTTGGGATGGGCGCCGCCGTCGAGAACGTCTGGCTCGCTACCATCGAGCTCGGCATGGGTATCCAGTTCATCAGCGTGCCGATGGAGATTCCCGAGAAGTGGGAAGAGATTCGGCGCCTGCTGGAGGTGCCCGAAGACCTCGAGCTTATGGCGGTCTACCGCCTGGGCTACCTGCCCGAAGAGAAGCAGCGGCCGTCGATAGACTGGACCAGCACCCAGCGCAAGCGCCTCTCCCAGTACGTGTTCCGCAACACTTGCAGGTCGCCGGAAGTGGATACCTTGGGAGTGGCCGGCAACGGACAGAGGTCCTGAACGCTTCGGTGCCCTCGACGAACCCGAAAGTCCTCTCCGTAGCGACGGCTGTGCCGCAGCACCGTGTTGCCCAAAGCGTGGCAAAGGACTTCGCGTGTGCCTTGTTCTCCGAGGTCTACAAGGACATAGAGCGACTCCTGCCCGTCTTCGACAACGTGGAGGTAGACGGCCGCTACTTCTGCGTGCCGCCCGAGTGGTTCTACGAGGACCACTCGTTCCCCGAGAAGAACGCCCTCTACGTCGAACACGCCCTCGGGCTCTCCGAGAAGGCCGCTGGCCGCGCCCTGGATAAGGTCGGCGCCGACCCGTCGGACGTCGGGGCCATCTTTTTCGTTTCGACTTCGGGCCTTTCGACGCCTTCCATAGATTCCCAACTCCTCCCCCGCTTGGGCCTCTCGGAGCATACGAGGCGCGTCCCCATCTGGGGACTAGGCTGCGCCGCTGGGGCGGGAGGGCTGGCGCGGGCTGCGGACTATGCCCGGGTCTACCCGGAGGAGCTCGTGCTGCTCGTCGGGGTCGAGCTGTGTGGCTTGACCTTTCAGAAGGGCGACCGCTCCAAAGCAAACCTCGTTTCCACGGCCCTCTTCGCCGATGGCGCGGCCGCCGTGATCCTTGGCTGCACGCCGAAGGACGGCCTGGAGCTTTTCGCGAGCCACAGTACCACCTGGCCGGGCACCGAAGGCGTTATGGGCTTCGACGTGACTGAGGGTGGCTTGAGGGTGCAGCTCTCCCAAAGCGTCCCGAGGATCGTGCGCGAACGGATGCCCGAGAACCTGCGGACGGCCTGCTCCTCGGCGGGGATCTCGCTTGAGGATCTAGAGCACTTCGTTACCCATCCCGGCGGCGCCAGAGTCCTCGACGCCTTCGAGGAGGTATTGGAACTAGAGCCCGGCGGCCTCGTCCTTCCGAGGGAGATACTGCGGGACTACGGCAACATGTCAAGCGTTACGGTGCTGTTCATCCTCGAACGCTTCCTCGAAGGACAGGACTACTCGGCGAGGGATCACGGCGTTCTTTCGGCGATGGGACCGGGCTTCTCCGCAGAGCACGTCTTTTTCCGGTGCTGACGCTACTCGTCCTCGGCGTCGCCCTCGTCGCCACCCAACGCCTCCTCGAGCTCGTCCTCTCTCGCAGGAACGAGCGACGGGTACGGGCGAGGGGCGCCGTCGAGCGGGGGAGGGGACATTACCCTCTCATGGTCGCCCTGCACGCTCTATGGATCGCCTCTACCCTCGTCGAGGGTATCTTGCGCGGTCCGGAAGTCCCCGCCCTTTGGCCGGTTCCGCTCGCGCTGTTCCTGCTCGCGCAGGCATTGCGCTACTGGGCGGTCTTCTCTTTGGGGGAGAGCTGGAACACGAGGATACTAGTCGTGCCCAACGCGAAGCTCGTCAGACGCGGGCCTTACAAGTACCTCGATCATCCCAACTACGTGGTGGTGGTCATGGAGATCCTGGCCTTTCCCTTAATCTTCGGAGCATGGGTGACGGCGCTCGTCTTCACGGGCCTGAACGCGGCGCTCCTCTACGTGAGGATCCGCGAAGAGAATCGTGCCCTCGACGAACTCTCCGGATGATATAAGCTAGTCGGCGTTGAGCAAGAACAGTAGCTGACACCTAATAGCCGCCGACCGGAGGGAGGCCAACTCATGCTAGATCTCAGATTCGTTCGCGAGAACCCCGAAACTGTCAAGGAAAACTCCGTAAACCGGGGCGTCGAGGTGGACGTGGACCTGGTTGTTAACCTCGCCGACAGGCGCTCGGAGCTTATACAAGAGCTGAATCTACTCAGGCGGCGTCAGAATGAGATGGCGAGGAGTGTAGGCCAGGAGAGAGACCCCGAGAAGCGCGAGGGGCTTATAGCTGAATCGCGGCGGATGAAGGAACTCATCCCCGAAAGCGAGGCCGAACTCGCCGCCGTCGAGGGGCGCTTGCGGGAGGAGATGCTCAAGATCCCGAACATGACCCACTCGGACGCGCCCATCGGCAAGGACGACACGGAGAACGTCGAGTTAAGGCGTGAGGGCGAAATCCCTAACTTCGGCTTCGAACCGAAGGACCACGTCGAGCTCGGCGAGCTTACGGGCACCATAGATTTCGAGGCGGGCACGAAAGTAGCGGGGAGCAAATTCTATTTCCTGCGAGGGGACGCGGTGCTCCTGGAGCTCGGGCTCGTTCGTTATGCTTTAGACAACCTCATCGAGCGTGGCTACGACCCGACGATCACGCCGGACCTGGCGCGAGACGAGGCGCTCGTCGGGACAGGATTTATCCCGCGGGGACCGGAGACCCAGATCTACTCCATAGAAGACTCGGACCTCTCGCTCATCGCCACTGCCGAGATCACGCTCGCGGGCTCCCTCGCCGGCGAGATCCTGAACGAAGATCACCTCCCCATCCGGCTCGCCGGGCTCTCCCACTGCTTCCGCACCGAGGCTGGCTCCCACGGTCGCGCGAGCCGCGGCCTCTACCGTGTCCACCAGTTTACGAAGGTCGAGATGTTCGCCTTCACGACGCCTGAACAGTCCGAGACGATGCACGAAGAGATGATAGGCATAGAAGAAGAGATCTTTCAGGGCTTAGGCATCCCATACCGGGTGGTGGAGATCTGCACCGGAGACCTCGGCGGTGCCGCCTACCGCAAATTCGACCTTGAAGCCTGGATGCCCGGCCGCGACGCCTACGGTGAGGTCACCAGCACCTCCAACACCACCGATTACCAGGCGAGGCGTCTACAGATCCGGTACCGCAAAAACGGAGGGCGCCCCCATCTTCTCTATACCCTCAACGGCACCGCCATAGCAGTAAGCCGCGCCCTCATCCCTATCTTGGAGAACTACCAGCAAGAAGACGGCTCTATCCAGATCCCCGAAGCCCTAATTCCCTACGTCGGCAAGAAGGTGCTCGAGCCCGCTGGCTAAAACACGAGTCCCCGTCCCACAGGCACTCAATAACGACGCCGCCTCGCTCCAGTCTTTCGGCCCCGGACGCTATACTCTCCCTGAGTTTGTATATGGAGAGGAGCGTTGGATGGTCGAGGCGGTCGAGAAGCTCACGAAGAAGAGCGAGGACCCGAGCAAGTGGTACCTGCAGCTCGTCCGGATGGCGAAGCTCGCCGACTACGGGCCCGTGCGAGGAACGTTCGCCATAAGGCCGTATGGCTTCGCGATCTGGGAGCGCATCCAGCGCGACCTCGACGGCCGCTTTAAGGCTACCGGCCACGAGAACGCCTACTTCCCACTCCTGATCCCCGAGAGCTACCTCAAAAAGGAGGCTGCACACGTCGAGGGTTTCGATCCCGAGCTCGCCTGGGTGACTGTTGGGGGACGCGAGGAGCTCGAAGAGAGGCTCGCCATCCGGCCAACCTCCGAGAGTATCATCTGCGACTTTTACAGGAACTGGATCCAGAGCTACCGCGACCTGCCGATCCTCGTCAACCAGTGGTGCAACGTCTTGCGCTGGGAGAAAGTGACGCGTCCCTTTCTGCGTACCGCCGAGTTCCTCTGGCAGGAGGGACACACCGTCCATGCCACCGCCGAGGAAGCCCAGGAAGAGGCCCTGAGGATGTTGAACGTCTATCGCGACTGCTTCTACGAGACGCTGGCGATCCCGGTCCTAACCGGCGTCAAAAGCCCTTCAGAACGCTTCGCAGGGGCGGTCGAGACCTATACCTGCGAGGGCCTGATGGGCGACGCTCGGGCGCTGCAGGCGGCTACGAGCCACGATCTGGGTCAGAACTTCGCCCGGGCCTTCGACATCACGTTCCTCGACGAGAATCAGGATCGGGTGTACGCCTACCAGACCTCCTGGGGCTTCTCGACGCGCACGATCGGAGGGCTCATCCTCGTGCACGGGGATGATCGAGGGCTGAAGCTACCGCCGAAGCTAGCGCCCACACAGGCGGTGATAGTCCCGATCTGGCGCGGCAAAAATAAGGGCGAGGTCAGGCGCGAGGCCGAGAAGCTGTACGTCGAGCTCAAGGGTGAGGCGGGGGTTCGGATGGAAGTAGACCTCGACGAGGAGCACTCGCCGGGCTGGAAGTTCAACGAGCACGAGCTCAGGGGCGTGCCGGTGCGGGTCGAGATCGGCCCGAAGGACATCGAGAAAAACCAGGTCGTACTCGTCCGGCGCGATACGGGGGAGAAGGAGTTCGTCGGGCGCGAGGAGCTCGCGGGACGGCTACAGGCGTTGCTGTCGGAGATTCAGGAGAATATGCTTCGCCAGGCCGAGGAGTTCCGCGAGACGAACACGAGGCGGGCTGAGAGCTACGGGGAGTTCAAGGAGATCGTCGAGGAGAAGCGCGGCTTCGTCTTAGCCCCCTGGGACGGCACCGAAGAGACCGAGCAGAAGATCAAAGAAGAGACGAAGGCCACCATCCGGCTCTTGCCCTTCGAACGCGAAGAAGGGAAGGACCTCGTCTCCGGCAAGCCTGGTCAGTTCGCCTTCTTCGCTCGGGCTTACTGAGTAGGCCCTTAGGGACGTCGGGCGGAGGGTAGCGAACGGACGAGCACGTCATGCCGGGCGTGTTCTTCTAGGGATGCGGTGGAGTATGCGGAGTTTCTCGTCCTGTTTGTCGCGGTGGGGTTGGGGGCAGTGGTGCAGGGTTCGGTGGGTTTTGGCCTCGCCCTGGTGGTCGTGCCGGCGATGACGCTCGTTAGCCCCGAGGCCCTGCCGGCCACGGTGCTACTGCTCACCATGCCTATGGCGCCGGTCATGGCCGCTAGAGAGAGGCATGCGATCTACGTCCCCGGCCTGGTGTATCTGCTCTCGGGTCGTCTGTTGGGGACGCTCGGTGGCGTGGGGCTACTTTTGCTGGTGCCGGACGACTACCTTTCGGTGCTGTTCGGGAGCCTCGTCGCGGCGGCCACGCTTGCGAGCTCGTCCAACCCCAAGATAGACTTGAGCAACCGGACACGGGTAGGGGGCAGGATAGTTTCGGGGGTAATGGGCACCGCTGCCGGGATCGGGGAACCGCCCCTCGCCCTGATGTACCAAAACCGAGAAGGGCAGGAGATCAGGGCCACGCTCGCGGTCGCCTTCGCGATGGGGACAGTGATCTCGCTTCTGGTCCTTGCTCTCACCGAGAGGCTCGGCCTGAACCATCTTCTCCTCGGGCCGTGGGGTGTAGGATTGGGACAGAACCGGGCGTAGGCAGTGTACTCGAGCGCACACTGCGCCAACCGGTAACGGAAGATTGTAAGAGAACGGTCCTTCCATTTTCGCATGCCCTTGACGCTGAACCCTAAGGTGTTTTAGCATCCTGTTCTACGCGGACTCGCATCGAGAGCGGTGGAGGGAACTGGCCCTATGAAACCGCGGCAACCGGCGGCGAGCTAGCAGAGCTAGCCACCGCGAGGTGCCAAGTCCAGCAGGACCGAACGGTCCTGGAAGATGTGGGGAGAGCCGGAGGGCCTCTTCTACGGAGCGGGTTGCGCGAGCGGCGGAAAACCCGACACAGTAGAAGGAGGCTGCATTACCACTGAGTATGACACTAGACCCGGGTGCCGGGGCTAACCGCACCCCGGCCCGCCCAAACAAGACCTTTCACCATATAGGCTCTTTCGAGCCCGAACTTGGCGGTTACTTAGAAGAGGTCACGCTCGCCTATGAGACGTGGGGCGAGCTAGACGATGCGGGCGAGAACGCCGTGCTAGTTGCCCACGCCTTAACGGGCGACTCCCACTGCTCCGGCGGGCCCTCCGAGGCGTACAAGCGGGGTGGCTGGTGGGACGCTATGGTCGGGCCGGGACGCTCTGTAAACACCGACGAGAATTTCGTCGTGTGCTCGAACGTCCTGGGCGGCTGCTCCGGGAGTACGGGGCCGGCTTCCGTGGCTCACGAAACCGGATATCCTTACGGGATGAGGTTCCCGGTCGTAACCATCCGGGACATCGTACGGGCGCAGAAGCGGCTTCTGGACGACCTCGGGGTGCGCAAGATCGAGGTCGTCCTCGGGGGGTCCATCGGGGGGCAGCAGGCCCTGGAGTGGGCGGTCGAGTACCCGGACTTCGTGGAGAAGGCGGTGGTGATAGCGGCGAACGGAGCTCTAGGGCCGCTGGGACTGGGGATGAGCGAGATCGGACGCCGCGCCATCATGGCCGATCCCTTCTGGCGAGGCGGCGACTACTACGGGGAGGAGAAGGAACCGGAGACAGGCCTCGCCATAGCCCGGATGGCCGGGATGTTGACCTACCAGAGCGCCCCCGGCCAGTGGGAGAGGTTCGGCCGCGAACCCGCGAGCCGGCCCGCCTTGTACGAGGAGTTCGGTGGTAGGTTCGAGATAGAGAGCTACCTCCACTACCAGGGCCAAGACCTGGCCGGTCGCTTCGATGCCAACTCCTACCTGTACTTGACGCGCGCGATGGACATCTACGACGTGGGCTTCGGGTATGCTTCGCAGGAGGAGGCTTACGAACGCGTAGATGCAGAAATGCTCTTCGTCGGCATCTCGAGCGACTGGCTCTTCCCAGCGACCGAGGTGCGCGCGTCGGCGGAGAAGGCCAAGGGAGCTGGGGCGGAGGCATACTACGAGGAGATGGAGTCCTTAAACGGGCACGATGCCTTCTTGAAGGACTGGGACAAACTTAGGGCGGCCGTCGAGCCGTTCCTCGGTAATTAGGAGGAAGATATGACGGACACTACTGACCAGAAGGTACGGGAGCGCGAGTACGGGTTCGACACCCTGGCGCTACACGGCGGGCAGGAGGTCGATTCGGGGACCACGGCGCGGGCGGTGCCAATCTATCAGTCGACTTCCTACGTCTTCCACGATACTGACCACGCGGCGAACCTCTTCTCGCTCTCCGAAGAGGGCAACATCTACACTCGCATCATGAATCCGACGACCGACGTCTTCGAGAAGCGGATGGCGCTCCTGGAAGGGGGCGTCGGGGCTTTGGCGACCTCCAGTGGGCAGGCGGCGGAGACGTTGGCGCTCTTGAACATCATGGGGGCTGGCGACGAGATCGTCTCGGCCGCCGGCCTCTACGGCGGTACCTACAACCTCTTCCACTACAGTTTACCCAAGGTCGGCGTGGACGTGAAGTTCGTGGACGACAGAGACCCGGAGAACTTCCGCGAGGCCATAACTGACAAGACCAAAGCGCTCTTCGCCGAGACCGTCGGCAACCCGTCGCTGAATACTTTGAACATCGAGGCCGTGGCGGAGGTGGCGCACGACGCGGGGATACCCCTCATCATAGACAACACCCTACCCTCACCGTACCTGGTGCAACCCCTCGAGCACGGGGCCGACATCGTGGTCCACTCGGCGACCAAGTTCATCGGCGGGCACGGGACGAGCATAGGCGGCGTGATTGTGAGCAGCGGCGACTTCCCCTGGGACAACGGGAAGTTCCCCGGGTTCACCGAGCCCGACCCCTCTTACCATGGCCTCCAGTTCTACCCCGCTTTGGGCGAGCTGGCGTACATCCTCAAGGCCCGCGTCCAGCTCTTGAGGGACTACGGTCCGGCCCTTAGCCCGTTCAACAGCTTTCTCTTCTTGCAGGGCCTGGAGACCTTGCCCTTGAGGATGGAGCGCCACTCGCAGAACGCCCTCGCCGTCGCGGAGTTCTTGCAGGGCCACCCGAAGGTCAACTGGGTCAACTACCCGGGCCTCCCGGATCACCCGACACATGACCTGGCGCGCAAGTACCACCGGGGAGAGATGTACGGCGCCATCCTGGGCTTCGGAATAGACGGCGGCCTGGAGGCCGGCAAGCGCTTCATAGACCGCCTCGAGTTGCACAGCCTGCTCGCGAACGTGGGCGACGCGAAGAGCCTGGTAATACACCCGGCCTCGACTACTCACTCACAGCTCTCGGTGGACGAGCAGAAGTCCACCGGGGTGACGCCGGATTACGTGAGGCTGTCGGTGGGCCTGGAGTCCATAGACGACATCCTTTACGACCTCGACCAGGCGCTGAACGGCTCGTGAAGCGCGTCGAGCTGGTCCAGCTGGGTTTGGGGAACGTCGGTCGGGCGGTCGCCCAGATCGTATTGGAGGAACGCAAACGCTGGCTCGAGCGGTGGGACGTGGAGATCGTGTACCGGGCCGTCGTTGATACCTCGGGCGCTCTGGCGGGCGAGGAGCTCTTGCCCCAAGCCATCCGCCTGAAGGAGGAGGGGAGCAAGCTCTCCGAGTTGGGCGTCGAGCCTTTGGAGGACGTCTTGCGCTCGGAACCCGAGGCGGGGGCGACGCGCGTAGTCGTGGACCTCGCGGTGCACGGGGACACCTCGGATCTCGATCTGCTCGGGGTGGAGAACGGGGCGTACCTGGTGCTCTCCAACAAGGGCCCGCTCTCAGGGACGACGCAGCGCTACGAGCGGCTCGTCGGGACTTTGGGCGACAGGCTGTGGCACGAGGCGACTGTTGGCGCCGGGATGCCCGTCATCTCGACGCTAAAGAGCCTCATCGAGGGCGGCGATGAGGTGTTCGAGATCCAGACAAGCCCGAGTGGTACTTTGGGCTTTATCATGAGCGCCGTCGAAGGCGGGCGATCCTTCTCCGAGGCGGTGAGGGAGGCGGTGGAGTTCCGCTACACCGAGCCCGACCCCCGCGACGACCTCTCGGGGCTGGACGTGGCCCGCAAGGCGATCATTCTCGCCCGCACCATGGGCCGGAAGATAGAGCCCGAGGAGATCCGCTACGAGTCCCTCGTGCCTAAAGGCCTCGAGGACGTCCCCCTGAAGGAGTTCATGGAGAGGCTACCGGAGGCCGACGAAGAGTTCGCTGAGCGGCTTCTGGCGGTCGAGGAGCACCACATGCTTCGCTACCTGGCCCGCATCCCCGCGCAGGGCCCGGTCGAGGTCGGCCTCGTGGACACGCCCGTTGAGAGCCCATTCGGCCCCATAAACGGCCCCGTGAACGTCTTCGACTTCCGCACCCGACGCTACTCGGATGTCACCCTGACCATATCGGGCCCCGGGGCTGGCCCCGAGAGGACCGCGAGCGGCGTCGTCTTCGACCTGCTCGACATAACTCACAAGGTCGTAGAAGAAGAGGGTGGTTAACGTGCAAAACGGATACACGGTCGCGGTGGTGGGCGCCGGGCTCGTCGGCGAACGCCTG
>JALZFJ010000302.1 GCA_030867425.1 Actinomycetota bacterium
CGGCCTTGGCCAGCATCGCTGGAGGACGCAAGGGAAGGTTGGCCACATCGGGGAAGAAGCGCACTCTATGCGTTCTGGCGGCGAGGTAGGCGATGAGGGTCCAGGTATCGTAGAAGCGGCGCTGGTAAGGGTGGTCCTGAATACCCACCAAATCCAGCCCAGCTCCCTCCGCAGCCCTCACCAGTCGTTCAACCCTCTCCGGCGGGTCCACCACCGGCTCCGGGAAGACGCCGAACTCCAACTCTCTACCATAGTCGCCCATCTCTTCTCCTCGTCCTGCGTCAGTCCGCTTACGAGGGCGCATCGGGTATCCTCGTCAACCTCCTAACCGGGCGGCTTCAGCGGTACGTACCCCGGCAGAGCGGCGACCCGCTCTAGCCACGCACGCACCGCCGCGTAGGACTCGAGCTCGAAGCTGCCCTCGTGGGCGACAGAGGGGTAAACGTAAAGGGCGACGTCGGCAACCGTGGGGCGATCTCCAACGAAGAACTTGCGGTCGCTTAGGTGCCTTTCCATCACGGACAGAGCCCTGTACCCCTGCTCGAAGAACTGCTCAAGCTCGACCTTCCTTAGCGATGTTATCTCGACCTCCCACCTGCGCCAGAGGCGGGGACGGGAGAGGTTCGGCAAGAGGCTGTACTGCTCGAAGAACATCCAGCGCAGGACCTGAGCCCACTCTAGCTTCTGTTCGGGGAGGTAGGGCGTGCTCTGCGCGAGATAGAGCAGGATCGCGCCGGACTCCGGGAGCATCGTCCCGTCTTCGAGCTCCAGAACCGGTAGCTTGCCGTCCGGGTTGACGTTCTCCAAGAACTCCGGACTATTTGTCTCGCCACCCCTGATATCGTAGTTAATTATCTCGTACCTAGTGCCCAGAAGACCCAGGAGCAACCGAACCTTGTAGCTGTTCCCCGACCCCGGGGCGGAGTGCAACCGCATCGCGCCTCCCACATCGCTCCATAGCTGACAATCGACGAACCTTTCTCATCCTATTCGGCTCGGCCTTCATTCGCAAGAAAGAAGAATATGGCCGACAAGAGTGCCTGATGATATGCTGCGGGCCAGGTTTGTAGCTAGCCTGACCGAACAAGCCGCTGGTGACGGTCCTCCATTCCTGATCGACTACTGGCTATTAAACCTAAGACGTGAGTGGCCGGGGCAAGGGCTTTGAGTGCTTAGGTCCTCACCTTGATCTTCATCTCGCCATAACCGAACAGGTAAGCCTGGCAGTCAGGGTGTATTGTCTATGCGGGTGTGGTAGCCGTTCCCGAGCCGGCCGCCCAAAAACCCACCCAAGAGCTCAAGTAGCAAGGCGCCGACGATTATCCCCGCACCCACGAGCCCTACCTCTGTTAGGCCGCCGATGGCGGGCAGAACGCTCTGCTCCATGAAATCCTGCAGGGCCCTGAAGAGGGCTCCGGGCAGGAAGCTACCGAAGAGAACGAGGATTATGCTCAGGAGAAGTCCCCACGCGACAGTCACTGCCCCGTTGCGTCCGCCGTCGAAGCGCACGAGACGTCCGGCCACGTAGCCGCCGATAAAGTAGGAGGCAAAGAGGACAAAGCCGACGACCACGAGACCCGTGATGATGACGGCGTCGATGTCCTGGCCCGCGAAGTTGAGCGTGAAGCCCAGAGGGTTGAGCACGAGGCCCGTGAAGGCCAGCAAGGTCCCGCTCGAAACTATGGCGAAGACGCACCCGATGAAGCTCGCCAGCCAATCCACCCCGCCGTAGACCTCTCTGAGACGGACCTCCCGTTCTTCAGGTGCCTCCGGATAATAGCCCCCCGGTAGTGTCTCCCCTTCCGCGCGGGTGCCAGAGGACCGAATCACCCGCGTCTCCGGATCCTCCTCGCCGGGGGCCTCACGCGGCGTCCCAGAAGCCGGCGTACGTCCGACATTTCCGGGCGAGTCCTGACGCGTCGCCGTGTCCTCACCGCCCTGGCCTCTGTTCCCGGAGCGCGCCGCGCTCCTCGTTGACTCTTCGGGTTTGCCCTCGTCGTCCAGAGGACCTCGCCTGCGGCGGTCCTCGGG
>JALZFJ010000310.1 GCA_030867425.1 Actinomycetota bacterium
ATGAGGTCTATCTCGTAGAGCCGGTAGCGAAGGATAGCTATCCCCATAGAGATAGGAACGCCTATCAGACCGACCAGGGTGAGTACGTATCCGGCCCATCCGAGCCACACTGAGCCTATAGCTTCAGAGATGATGTAGGTGAGGATGACGCCACTAATCGCTACCGTAGAAGAATAAGTAAACCACTTTAGCTGCTGGCGCTCTACTCCGCTAGCCCGCAGCCGCCGCACAAACAGGGAAGCTGCTGAGACGAATATGAGAGTATATATGAGCGTCTCAATCAGCTTGAAGGCATTTGGCAGACCCTCGACCCCGAGTGGGTTGTAGATGCCGTCAGCACCCAAAACCGATCCAGGAGCGAACGCCTGCGAAATCGTTCCCACTAGTATCAGGAGCAAGCTGAGCCAGAAGAACCACCTCCAGCGATGACTCGGCAGCCGACCATCTGGAAACAGAAGAAATAAGAACACGTTAAGACTGGCAGCTGGCACCCAAACCAAAGACAAGATACCTGCCGCAACGTCACCAGCTGGGAGCGATCCTGGCGCTGCTAGTAGGGCGTAGCGGGCGTACTGGGCGCAGAAATGGATCACTCCAAAGGAGAGACCTATCGCGCAGAACATCCAGCCTGTTGGGTTTTTGGGAGAGCTGCGGAGGATTATGACTGCACCTACAGGTGAGAAACCTACCGCGAGCAGGGTATTTATTCCCCAGTAGGGGTGTATGGGTACGTCAGGGTGGGACAAGTTCGAGACCAGAAGAAACAGGCTCAGAGCTGTCAGCGCCAAGGAGAGAGTACACATAGACCAGGCTAGCAAGGAGGCGGTACGCTTACTCACTATTTTTCTACTCTTCCTCCTAGTCCTTGCCCTACTTAACTAAGCAAATAATTGCAGACTGATGATTTCGGTGCATCCCCAGAACGTAAGAAGCTAAAGAGCTTTTGCCCTATAGAGGGTAGTAAGGGACTGCCTAGAGTTACCTCTACCTCCCGACTTGCTCTCAAAAGAGAAGCTCTCAGAAGAAACCTAGCCTCCTTTAAGCTCTCTTTAAGGTTTTGGGGCTACCCTATCTAGATAGTGCCCAATAGCCCCAACCGTAGAGGAGATACACAGAGATTGCACACCGCCTTGCTAAGAAGCTGCGCTAGTAGATTTCTGGCTAGAACAAGAGTGCTTTTTATGGTCCTTGTGTGTTCGGTTGCCTTCCTCGTTGGCTTGGTGGGGTTTGCACCAGCCCAAGAAGAAGCCAATGCCCAATCCTCTACTTCTGCCTCTACCCAACCAAACATAGTCTTTGTCCTCACCGACGACCTGGACCACGCCTCTGCTTTTAAGATGCCCCAGATTCGCTCCTTATTGATCGAGGAAGGCACCTCCTTCGAGAAGGCCTTCGTCAGCCATCCAATCTGTTGCCCATCTAGGGCTACGATCCTCACCGGTCTCTACGACCATAACCATGGCGTAAAGGGCAACGCACCCCCGGAGGGAGGGTTCCAAACGTTCGTCGACGAAGGGCACGAGGAGAACACGATCGGCACGAGCCTGCAAGAGGCCGGTTACCGGACCGCTTTTTTCGGCAAGTACTTGAACCAGTACGGGCAGGCCGACCCGACCCACGTCCCTCCGGGCTGGGACGAGTGGTACGGCAAGCTGAACGAGCAACAACTCTACGACTACCGGATCAACGAGAACGGCGAGGTGGCCTCCTACAGGAGCGAGGAGGAGGACTTCTACACGGACGTCCTCTCGGGCCAGGCCGCCGACTTCGTTAGCAGAGCGGCGTCTAACGACCAGCCCTTCTTCGCGTACGTGGCGCCGACGGCCCCCCACAGCCCCGCCACCCCCGCCGAGCGTCACAAGGGGGCCTTCGCGGACGAGGAGGCCCCGCGCCCCCCGTCGTTCGACGAGGAGGACGTCTCCGACAAGCCTGCCCCGTACAACATCGCGGTGCGCATCTCCGAGGAGGAGGCCTCCAACATAGACGACTACTACCGCCAGCGCCTTGAATCGATGCTGGCCGTCGACGAGATGGTAGGCTCGCTTGTCGATGAGCTGGAGGCGGCCGGGGAGCTGGAGAACACCTACATAGTCTTCACCTCCGACAACGGCTGGTTCCAGGGCGAGCACCGCATACAGTCCACGAAGAACCGCCCGTACGAGGAGGCTGCCCGCGTGCCCCTCTTCGTCCGAGGCCCCGGGGTAGCCACCGGCGCAAAGACGGAGAAGCTCGCCCTGAACACCGACTTCGCCCCGGCCTTTGCCGACCTGGCGGGCACCACGTTCCCTGACGCCGACGGACGCTCTCTGGAGCCGCTCTTGCACGGCGAGGAGCCCCAATCGTGGCGCTCGGCCGTCCTCTTGGAGCAGTTGCGCCAAGAAGGTGACGGCGGGGAAGGAAACGGCAAAGCCGAGGCCAAAGGCAAAGCGAAGGGCAAGACGGGCGAAGGCAAGGAGGGCAAGACCGGGGGCGGCGGCGTACCCAAAGCCGGACCCGGCGGCGCGGGCGCCTTCGAAGCGGTGAGGACCGAAGGGCAAAAGTACGTCGAGTATCAGAGCGGGGAGAGAGAGCTCTACGACCTGGCGAACGACCCCTACGAACTCGACAACCTATACGAGAGTGCCGACCCCTCCCTCTTAGAGGACCTGAAGGCGAAACTCGATGCCCTGAAGAGCTGCTCCGAGGAGGGTTGCCGGGAGGCCGAGGACGCTCCGTAGCAGCCCCAAGCACGGCTTTGGGCAAACTCTCTTTCCTTCGATTAGCCGACTATTAGAGTTTGCGCCTACTCTCTAGAGGGGCTGCCCCGTTGCCTCTACCCCAACAAACATAGCCTCTCAAAGAACCCCTCGCCCCGCTCGGCCTCTAGCTCTCACTCGTGGCTGCGCGGCGATTTGTGATCGCGTCCAGCTCAACGCCGACTTCTTCAACAAGCTGATTCCTTGTCGGCAACTAGGTGAATAGAGGTAGCGGTACTTCCTACTGCCTCTGTAGGCGCAAGCTCTTTAGCACAGCTGCCAAAGGCATGCGTCAGGCTTTGGTTTGGCCGCTGGTTGGTCGACGCCTCCACCGGGCGCGCCGCCTGGCCGGGGCCCAGAGGCTCCACGGGCCGAAGCGAAGGAGAACCAGACGTACTGCTCGAAGCTGGTAAGATCGAGCCAGGCGACGCCGACGGAGACCGCGAAGGTGGCCCCGC
>JALZFJ010000312.1 GCA_030867425.1 Actinomycetota bacterium
CCAGTTCTGTCCAGCATATGGACGACGGTGTATGGGTTGAGGGACGAGGCGGAGACTGGAACTCGTTCGTCTTCTTTAGCGATCCGGACGGCAACAGTTGGGTCCTGCAGGAGCTGCCTGCTCGCGATTAGACAATCTACCAGAAGGGAAGCGATCATGAACGACATTCAGCAGCAAGTCCAGGAAACCATCGACCAACTGGTCGAGTCCGGAGCCGAGCGTGGCCTGCAAGTCGCCGTATACTTCCAAGGCGAGCTGGTAGTCGACGCCGTCGCGGGTGTTGCTGACCCGGCTACCGGGCGTCCGGTCGAGTCAGACACCGTGTTCTACACCTATTCGGTTGGCAAGGCCATGGCTTCGACCCTGGTTCACATGCTCGTCGAGCGCGGCGTGTTCGGCTACGACACGACAATCACGAAGCTGTGGCCGGAGTTCGGTGCCCACGGCAAGGAGACTGTCACCGTACGACACGTACTGACCCACACGGCCGGCGTGCCGGGTGTGCCGGCCGATACCACACCCGAGGACCTATGCGATTGGGACAAGATGTGCTCGGTAATCGCTGACACGAAGCCGTGGTGGGAGCCTGGCACCAAGGTCGCTTATCACGCTTACACCTTCGGCTACATCGTCGGCGAACTGGTGCGGCGGGCCACCGATAAGCCCATCTCGCAGCTCCTTCGGGAGGAGATTGCCGAACCGCTGGGAGTTGACGGCGAGCTGTACTTCGGCGTTCCCGAGTCTGAACTCGGCCGGCTGGCCCGTCTGGAGGACACTGAAGGCAGCGCGGAGATGCTGGCCGCGATGCCGGACGATTCTCCGTTCTTCGCGATGGGGCCCCGAGCGGTGACACCGACGGCCGAGTTCGGTAACCGCGCTGACATCCTGATGGCCGACATTCCCGCCGGGGGAAAGATGACCGCTCGGGCCATGGCCCGCATGTACGCGGCATTGCTGGGCGAGGTGGACGCTGTCCGACTGATCTCGCCCGAACGGCTGCGCGAAGTGACCACTCTCGCTACCACCAGCAACGACGAGCTCCTCGGGATCCCGGCCACGTGGACACTGGGCTACTCTACCGGGGCGCCAGGTCCTCGCATGGAGACCGTTCGGGCCCTGTTCGGCGTCGGCGGTGTAGGCGGCAGCTTCGCATATGGAGACACCGCGCGTGGGATCGGGTTCGCACTGGCCAAGAACCGGCTCGCCGCGGACTTCGAGACTGCCGACCGGATCGCCGAGATCGTCACGAAGGCCGTTGCCGAGAGCTAGCCAGCGCTCGGCCAGCAGGAGGACTAGGAGGAGCCCAAGGGTCGTGCGACCGACGCGCGGTGCGATCCCCGACTTCTCGTCGTGAACCACGAGCGCGACAGTGACTGGCGATGACTTCGAAAGGAGACGAAATGAACGATACCTCTTAAGTCAACTACGCTGAGGTGAACGGCCTCAACATGTACTACGAGATCTACGGCACGGGACCGAGTCGCCGGTCATCTACGAAAACGGTCGAAATGATAGATGGAATCAAGCCCCGCCGAGATCCGTTTCCTCTGACGTGGCGCGCCGCTACGAAAACGCCAAAGCGGTCAACAAGCCGGATGAGGCAAGACAGAGAGAATAGACGATGAGCACCGGAGGATCGTCTAAGGCGCGGCTCGGCCGCACACACGACGGACGTCATGGCCGGCTTATGACGAGAGCAGCGTGACAGGCACTCACGCTCGATCGAACTCGCGCGCGAGTAGATCCATGAGCAGGCCGTCCCGCCATGTTCCATCCGGCGAACGCCAGTACTCGCGCATGACGCCGACGGCGCGGAAGCCGACCTTCTCGTAGGATCGGATCGCCGCAGCGTTGTCGGCCGCCGGGTCGATCGTGAGCCGGTGATGTTCCCGCTCGTCGATCAGGTACCTCGCGAGCGTTCGCACCGCGTCGGTTCCCAGCCCGTGCCCCTGGGCCCGCTCGGCGAGGAAGACGTCAATCCCTGCGTGGCGAAAATCGGGCTCGTTCTCCTCGTGGAATTGGATCAAGCCCACCAGCTCACTCTTCCTCTCTATCGCAAGCGCCTTCTCGTCGTCGCTCCCGTCGGCCTGCCGACGCAGCTCAGCCTTGTTCGGAGGCCCCCACCAGCGGGCGACACCGGGCTCGTTCTGGATCTCGGCCACCCGCTCAACGTCGTCCGTCCGGAGCGGGCGAAGCACGATATATCGGCCACGCAGGAGCGTCGGGCGGTCGACTGGGTCGCTCACCGGTGCTGACTGCCTTCGTTCCATCGGATGATCTCCCTCACTCGGCTGCGAGCCGTCGACCGGCGAGGAGGACTTGACACGCTCCTCGCCCCCTCAGCCACACGCTCTCTATACCAGGATTATAAGGGAGGGCCGAACACACCTGATCGAATTTGCGCTCTTGGCGCCGCGGGGCGATGTCCGCGGGGGCAGCTGGTAGACCATCCCAACGTTCCGACCGTTAGGTGGCAAGTCGTAAACGAGGCCGAGGATCTTTTTGCGGCTTTCGTTATGCCTACTCTAGGGACGCCGTTCTTGCGTGTAATGTGGAGCCAGACCTCCGCAAGCGAGGCTTGCACGACTAACGTCACCGCGAACGATGCGATCGAAAGTATCGCGATGATCCTTTAGTTAGGCTAGTAGATGGTCCCTTTCTACTCCAAAACCTACATAAGACGCATCTAGGGTCACTCGGCGAACCGGACCTCGAAAGCCTCGGCACCCTCTGGCCCCACCACGAAGCGGACGAGCCGCTCCCCTTCGGCGGCCAGGGCGTCGCGGTCCTCCTTGGCCAGGGGCTCGAACAGCTCGATCATGAGCGTTACCTTCCAGCGGGTTCGCTCCGTCTTCCATGTTCCTCGCACGAAGCCATCGACGAGCACGGTAGCCGGAACCATTCCGTTCTTAGAGGCGATCACCTTGCGGTGATCGTCGTCGATAATACGTGTGCGGTCCGCGTGGGAGAGGAGCAGGTTATCAAACTCGGGCAGGAAGCGTGGCGGGGACGGAGTCTCCGAGCCGGGCCTTGGGGCGTCGGGCAGGTCGAACAGTTCCTTGCCTTGCTCGTCGCGAAAGGTGCGCAGGCGTGATCGGAGCCGCTCGGTGACCTCGCCGAGCCGGGTCAGACCAGACCAGGTCTGGACGTCCTTGACGGTGGCCGGTCCGAACGCCCCGAGGTAGCGCACGATCATCTCGTCTAGCGAAGGGTCGGGGTCGAGGGGGCGGCCGAGCCAGGCCTCGACCGTGGTGTGGGCAGCAGGCCCGCTCTTGCCCCACACGCCGCGGGGCGGCACCTGGACCAGCGGCACCAGGTGGCGGATGGCGCGGGCGAGGGAGGCGGCGTCGCGGTCGGGCCACTGCTCCTTGAGCAGCGCGCCGAGCTCCTTGGCGGTACGCGGCCGTTCCTCGAGCAGGGTGCGGCCAGTGGTGACGAGCGCCTGGATGTCTATCCCCTCGATGTTCGCACGGTTGGTGCGGTTGGCGTACAGGTCGCGGTCGAAAACCGACTGCACCAGCGGGCGCAGCGCGAGGCAGTCGCGGGCGGTGACCAAGTGGATGGTGTTGCGCATCAGCGCGATGCGTACGGCGCGTCGATCGGTGATCAGGCGGGCCAGCTCGTCGGGATGGAAGCCCTCCAGCCGCGTCCATAGACCGATGTAAGGTGGATCGGGGGCCTGGGCCTGTAAACCTACAAGGTGATCGAGCGCTTCGACTGCGGTCAGTTTCCGGCAGCAAAGCAGCAGCTGCCGTTCCAAAGTGGCGCGGTTGAGCTCGCGCAACGTCAACACCCGATCCTTCACAATACCCTACGCCCTCCGCATCCGACCATCTCTTGCAGTTTACGCATAGGAAGGCCCGTTCCCACCGGCGGCGCGCTTCGATTATATTCAACCACCTTCTCGGAGAAACAGTCTGCTACCCAAGCGTAGAGGCCAATGCCACACTCCGAAGGTGAGGGTGCCCGCGGCAATTGGCGCTACTGGCCCGGCGATACATGGCGCTCAAATGCATGCAACTATGCCCCAAAGCCTCACACCCTTTGACACCACCGGGGGCGTAACACCCTGCAAGGCTGGGCAAGCTGGGGAAGAGAAAGCCGCTTAGGTATGCGGGTTTTGCAATCACCTGCAATACCCGGAAACGCCCCTTTTATCACTCGTAATGAGCAGGTCACCTGTTCGACTCCTTTCATCGGCTCTGGTTTTGATCTGAAGATCACATCACCTTCCTGGTCTCCCACACAGAAGGATTCTGCAAAACATCACCGCATTGACTGTGGGAGTAGAACGGTGGGAAGAGATATGGCGATACGGTCGGTGATTTTCCCAAGACCGACCCGACGCCCTTAGCGTGGAGCACGAGGCGGGTATACCCTGGTGAGCGGCGCTCTGCGGACCGAAAAATTCTGTGAGCAAGGTGAACACCCAAGCCCACGACCGGCTCCGTCAAACTCGGGGCCGAGAAAGGAACGATCTTCGATGCAG
>JALZFJ010000317.1 GCA_030867425.1 Actinomycetota bacterium
CTCATAAGCAAGGTAGGTGGCGCCGCCGGCCCTCTGTACGGCACCGCTTTCTTGAGGGCCTCGACCGCTCTCTCGGGCAAGGAAGACCTCTCTTCGGAGGACGTGGCGGAGGCCGTCGGGGCGGCGCTCTCAGGTGTCAAGCAGCGCGGGAAGGCTGAGGAGGGGGACAAGACGATGGTAGACGCCCTTGCGCCGGCCGCGGAGGCCGCGAAGGAGGCCGCTTCCGCAGGTTCGGGAGCGGGCGAGGTGTTCCGGGCGGCCGCCGAGGCCGCGGGGGAGGGGGCGGAGGCGACGGTCGAGCTTACCGCCAAGAGGGGTCGGGCGAGCTACCTCGGAGAGCGGGCCGCCGGGCACATGGACCCTGGAGCTCGCTCATCGTACCTCTTGCTCGACGCCGCGGCCCGCGCTCTGGGGGCGTAAGAGGTGGTCGGCTTCGTTCTCGTCTCCCACAGTCCCGGGATCGCCGAAGGCACCGCCGAGCTCGTCCGGCAGATGGCCGGCGAGGTAGAGATGGTGGCGGTCGGGGGAGATGCCGACGGCTCCTTCGGCACGGATCCGGACCGGATACAATCGGCCATAGAGCACTTAGAGTCCGAGGATGTTCTCGTCTTCATGGACATAGGGAGCGCGGTGCTCTCGACAAGGAGCGTCGTCGAGATGCTGGAGCCCGAGGTAGCAAGAAAGGTGCGGCTTGTGGACGCGCCGTTCGTCGAGGGTTCCTTCGCCGCCGGCGTTCTGGCCTCGACGGGGGCGGACGCCGGGGAGTGCATCGAGGCGGCTAAAGAGGCACGCACCGAACCCAAGCTACACGACGAGGAGTAGGAGCATGGAGCGCAACGGCAGCCGAATCCCGCACGACATAGAAAGCTATCCTTTCGACCTGATCGTGGTCGGGGCCGGCATCAATGGGGCGGGTATCGCCCGAGATGCCGCGATGCGGGGCCTAAAGCTCCTCCTGCTGGACAAAGGAGATGTGGCCAGCGGGACGACGAGCTGGTCGACCCGCCTGATCCACGGGGGCCTACGCTACCTAGAGTACTACGAGCACTACCTCGTGCGCGAGTCGCTCTCCGAGCGCGAGAAGCTCCTGAACATCGCGCCGCACCTCGTCAAGCCCCTGCCATTCGTAATACCGATCTACGAGCACTCCAAGCGGGGCAGGATGCTGGTGAGGATCGGCATGGTCGGCTACGATCTCCTCTCGTGGAGCAAGTCGCTCGACAGGCACAAGATGCTCACGCGCGACGAGGTCCTCGAGCGGATCCCTGGCCTCGACCCCGAAGGACTGCTGGGCGCCGCCACGTACTACGACGGCCAGGTCGAGTACGCGGAGCGCCTCGCCGTCGAGAACGCCGTCTCCGCTCACGAGCACGGCGCCGTCGTCCTCACCTACGCGCAGGTCGGGCGGCTCGTCGTCGAGGACGGAGCCGTAAAAGGCGTCGAGTTCACCGACCTGCTGGATGGCGGGAAGCACACGGCGCGGGCTCCGGTGACGCTGAACGTGGCGGGACCATGGGTGGACGAGGTCTTGAAGCAGATGGACTACGCCGAGGAGCGCATGATCGGCGGCACCAAGGGCAGCCACCTCGTCGTGGACCCGTTCCCCGGCGCCCCCGCGGGCGAGGCCCTGTATGCCGAGGCCAGAGCGGACGGCCGACCGTACTTCATAGTGCCGTGGAACGGTCGCTACCTCATCGGCACGACCGATATCCGCCACGAGGGCGACCTCGACCTGGTGGTCGCCGACGACGAGGAGATCGACTACCTCATCGAGGAGACCAACAACGTCATCCCCGAGGCGAACCTGACCCGCGATGACATCCTCTTCACCTACTCGGGAGTGAGACCGCTGCCTTACGAGCCCGAGGGCGAGGAAGGAAGCGTGACGCGTGGCCACCTCATCTACGATCACGCCGAACATGGCAAGAAGATAGGCGGCTTGTTCTCGATCATCGGCGGCAAGCTGACAACGTACCGCAACCTTGCCCGCGAGACGGTGGACGCGGTATACGGAAAACTCGGCAGGAAAGCCCCGCCCTGCCGCACCGACGAGATTCCGCTCCCGGGTGGCGTGGTGGGCGGAAGCAGTGGTTTCGAAGAGTTCGCTGCGGACTTCAAGCTGACGAGCGAGCTCACGGAGGAGCTGACCGCCAGGCTGCTCAAGCTCTACGGGTCTCGAGCACCGGAGGTTTTGGCCGAGGCAGGGGACGATCACTCACTACGGGTGCCGCTCTCCCCGTCCGCTACCGTCGAGACCAGCGTCCTCGGGGCGGAGGTTTTGTACGCGTTCCGTCGCGAGCTGGCCGAGAAGCTCGGCGACGTCCTCCTCAGGCGCTCGATGGTCGGTATGGGACCCAAGGTCGCCCTCGACGTGGACGAGGCCACGGCCCGGATCGCAGCTCAACACCTCGGCTGGTCCCAGGAACGCGTCGACCGCGAGGTGAAGGAGTTCCGCGACTACGTCCGACGCTACAAGCCCAAAGTCCTCGGAGAGACCGAATCCCTCAAAGCGTAGCTAGAGGCGGGCGATGGCCTCTTCGACGGGCGTGCCGCCGGAGATGACCTCGAACGTTTTGCCGTAGGTGTTCTGGGCCTTCAGCGTGGCGACGATGGTGAGGGCCGTGTCTTCGCGTGGGATCTCCGCGCGCTTGCCCAAAGAGGGCGCGGCCTCTACCGTGCCGTTGCCGGGATCATCTGTGAGGCTCCCCGGGCGGACGATGGTGTAATCGAGCCCGCTCTCCTGGAGCGACGCGTCGGCACGGGCTTTTGCGAAGAGGTAAGGCTGCATCGCCTCGGAACCGGCCTCGGGGTCGGCCGCCCCCATCGCGCTCACCATGATGTAGCGCCACGCGCCGTGCTCTTTGGCGGCCTCGATGAGCTTCACCGCCCCCTGGCGGTCCACCGTCTCCTTCTTCTCGGCGCCGCTGCCCGGGCCGCCGCCGGCGGAGAAGATTACGGCGTCGCAGCCTTCGACCGTGTGGGCGACCTCTCCTTCGAGGTCGGCGACGACGGGCTCCCCGCCGAGCTCTCGTAGCGTGGGCGCCTGGTCCTCGTCCCTGATCATGGCCCGCACCTCGTGGCCCTCTTGCGCCAACAACCGGACGATGCGCTGCCCTACCTGGCCGTGCGAGCCCGCGACGAGCACCCTCACGGTTCGATCCTCGGTAAAGGCCTGCGGTCCACGGCTCCTTCCTCCTTCCGGGTCAGGGACATTTTGCGGGGTCCAACGCTCCGCCAGTGTACCCTTTCGACGGGTACCGGGACGACCATGAATGGTGGCATCTCAAGCGGCTGGGGTATAATCGTCCGCATAACGCGATGGGTGGACCCGACAAATACTCGAAACCGAGGCGCCGGGGTGTTCCCTCCGGCGCAGCGTGACCTTGGAAGAGACGGCCTTTTCTTCGCTCAACCTCCTTGCGGCGCTTATCTTGGTCGCCTTGAACGGGTTCTTCGTGGCGGCGGAGTTCGCACTGGTGCGGGTGCGGGAATCGCGCATCGTGCAACTCGAGCAGGAGGGAAGCGCCAGGGCAGGTGTGGTGCACGGTGCTCTGCGGGACCTCGACGCCTACCTCTCCGTCAGCCAGGTGGGCATCACCATCGCTTCGTTGGCTTTGGGGTGGGTCGGCGAGCCTGCGGTGTCGGCCCTCATCGCCCCGGGCCTCCAGGCTTTGGGGATCGAGAACGAGTCGCTCATCGAGCTCATCGCGGTGGTCTTGGGCTTCGCAATCATAACCTACGCGCACTTGGTCTTCGGGGAGCAGGCGCCCAAGTACTTCTCCATCCAGCGAGCCGAGGAGACGGCACTCTGGATCAGCCGCCCCTTGAGGCTTTTCATGTTCCTCTTCAGGCCGATAGTGTGGCTGGTCAACGCCTCGACCAACTTCGTGTTGAGGCCGTGGGGCATACGGTTGGGTGAGGGGATGGAGGCCCACTCCGAGGAGGAGTTGAGGATCATGATCTCCTCTTCGACCTCTTCTGGTGTGCTCGAGCCCCAGGAGCGGGAGTACCTGAACAACGTCTTCGACTTCGGCGACACAGTAGCCCGCGAGATCATGGTCCCAAGACCCGATATAGAAGCCCTACCAAGCAACGCTCCTCTGGAAGAGCTGGTCGACAGGGCTGCCTTCGGCCGCTACACCCGCTACCCTGTCTATGAGGATGACCTCGACCATGTCTTGGGCGCGGTCCACGTCAAGGATCTCTTCAGGGCGGCTAAGGAGGACGGCGAAACCTTCGACCTCGAGCCCCTCATCCGCGAGTGTCTCGTAGTACCCGAGAACAAGCGGATAGAGGAGATATTGCGCGAGTTCCAGCGCCGCACGCTTCAGATGGCGATCGTCATCGACGAGTGGGGGAGCGTGGAGGGCTTGGTCACGATAGAGGACGTCCTGGAAGAGATCGTCGGGGAGATACAAGACGAGTTCGATGAGGACGAGGCTGCCATCGAGCCCCTCGACGAGAACACCTATGCCATAGACGGGCGTATCCCCATCACCGACGTAAACGAATACTTCAGCATCGCCCTACCCACCGAGGACTTCGACACCATCGGCGGCTACGTCCTCGGCTCGTTGGGCCGCCCTCCCGAACCCGGCGACACCGTGGACGCTGATGGCGCCACCTTACGGGTAAAGAGCGTCGATGGTCCCCGCGTCTCTATGCTCACCCTCGAACGGGGCGAGGATTCGTATGAGGATAACGACTTTTAGCGAGATGCCTCGGGCTTGAGGACGAGGCGGTGCTCGGCGGCAAGCTCGGCCGGCTCTCGTCCGAAGATCATCGGACGGTAGCGAACGTTCAGCCAGAGTCCGACCTGGTCGTCGTAGTTCGCGCTCGCCGGGTGTCCTGACTGACCGGGCGAGACGGCGCTCCACGCGCTCTCCCAGTCGCCCGCGTCCACGACGAACCGGTAGTTGGGCCCCGTGGTGACGGGGCCGAAGGCGGGCCACCCGTTCCCACCGGAGCGGAAGGCGGCGAGTCGCACGGTATTTTCGTCCCCCCCGAAGGGGTACGGGCCGCGGTTGAGCAGGCCGCGCAACGCCTTCACTATCCCGAGCGGGTGCCGCAGCTCCGCCGCGTGTAACGCTCCCCAACTCCAGCCTGCCGGGTCGGGGCCGCAGGACGCCTCCAGTATCCCCACCGATTCTTCCAGGGCTCCTTGCAAAGCCTCTTCGGGCACGTTGTCGAGTCTTTTTAGGAGCGTCGGGACGAGGTTATCTACGTAGGCTTCGACCCCGGTAGGGAAGGGCGAGTCTATGCGGGGCAGTGCTTTCGTGGCGCGCTTCAGGAGAACCTCGAGCGCGACCCGGGCGACCGCGCCGGGGCGGCTTTGTGCGACGAGGTGCCCGTCCCAGGTCGCGAGGTCTCGCGTCAACCCCTTGGAGATGCCGGGCGTAGGATCCAACCTCGCCAACCTCTTGGCGAGCGCGTGAGCCGGGGCGCAGTAAAGGTCGCCCTGTATCTCGTGGAAGGTCTCCAAAGTGTGCTCGCTGGTGTCCCGGAGCAGCTCCTCGATCCTGCTCTTGCGGTAGTTGGGCAGGTAGACACCGGGGATGGAGTCAGCTTCGGGGGCATCGTTAGCGGAGGCGATCTGGCCCTCTTCGGGGTCGAAGTTTTTCGGTAGCTCCTCGAACGGAAGAAAACCCTTCCACTCGTACTCGCCGCTCCACCCAGGCACGGGAAGTTCTCCCCGGTGGTTTCTTCTAATGGGGACAGGACCTGCTAGAGCCCAGCCCACGACGCCTGTCCGGTCGGCGTAGACGAAGTTCTGGTTCGGTGCCGTCCAGTCTCGTAGAGCGCCAAGGAACTCCTCTTTGTTGCGCGCCCTGCCTATGGCGAGGCCAGCTTCGACGAGTTTGAGCGGTTCGGGGGCGGCCCAGCGGAGCGCCAGGTCGTCCTCGCCGCCGACGACATCGGTGATGATGGGTCCGTGAAGCGTTATCCTGACCTTTTGCGTGACCGGCTGGCGACGGCCGCGGACCGGGATCTCCTCTTCCCTGACCTCCGCCTCTCGCCACGTGCCCGCGTGCTCGTACACAGCATCGTCTTCTTCGGCGAAGCGTTCGACGTAAAGGTCCTGCACGTCCGTCAGGGCGGCGGTGACGCTCCAGGCTATCTCCTCGTTGTGCCCGATCACGACCCCCGGCGATCCTGGTAACGAGGCCCCGACCACGCGATAGGGCCCGCCGTAGAGCCCCACCTCGTACCAGAGGCACGGTATGCCCAAGATCAGGTGGGGATCGCCTGCGAGCAGGGCCGAGCCTGTAGCGCTCCGTCCAGGGGCCACGGCCCAGGCGTTGGAGCCCGTGCCGCGGTCCAGGTACGCGCGGAAGTCGTTCCGACCCTCGAGCTCCTCTTCTTCGGCGGCCCTGTGCGAAAGCTTCGACTCCCAACTCGCGGAGAGGCTCCAGGCCATCACCACGGACCAGGCAGCGGTATCGTCGGGTGTCCACGGCTCGGGATGCGATACGCGTAAGAGGGAAAGCTCTGGGGGGCGTGGCTCGGTGGTGAGGCAGGCGTTTACCCCGGCCGAATAGCTTTCGAGCGCCCGGAGCACCTCCCGCGGGGCGTCTTTCGTGGAGGAGGCGGCGATCCTGCCGAAGCCGACCGTGCGGGAGAGACGGTCGAAACCTAGAGCGCTCTCGCCCAAGAGCTCCGAGAGGCGTCCGTGCCCGGCGCGGCGCCCCAGCTCCATCTGGAAGAAGCGGTCTTGAGCGTGGACGTAGCCCTGGGTGAAGAACAGGTCCTCCTCACAGGAGGCGAAGACCTGGGGTACCCCGAAGCGGTCCCGCAAGACCTCGATGGGACTGCCCAGGCCCGGAAGTTCTACCACGCCCTCCAAGGTCGGCAGCGAGCGACGCAAGAGGCCCCGCAGAAGCGGCCTACTCGCGCGCCGGATGGCGTCGTCTAAAGTCTTGCCGAAAGATTCGAGCAGAGGACGCGAGGGGCTCATAGCCCCGGGAAGTTTAGCAGCCGTGGAGGTCCCCTGTTAACATTGCACGGTCGGTCCGCGGGACTGCTCTGTACGGCATGCGTTCCGTCGAAAAGGGGGTGCGATTGGACATAAAGAAGCGGGGCCAAGACCTCGGCGCTCTAACGTCCGGGGCGATGGCCGGTCCCTGGGAGTGGGTGCGAAAGACGATACCATCCGGCACCAGAGTTTTCGACGCCCACGCCCACATCGGGGAGGACGTAGACGGACGCACCATGACAGCCGCGGGGATGAAGGAGCGGATGGACGCCGCGGGCGTCGTTAGGACCATAGTCTTCCCCCTCAACGACCCGAACGCCCACGACGACTACTCGGGGCCGAATGACGTGGTCTGGGCGGCCTACGAGGAGCACCCGGACGCTTTGGTGCCCTTCTTCCGCCTGAACCCGCACAAGGACTACGACGCGGAGTTTGGCCGGTGCGTGGAGCGCGGTTTCAAGGGCCTGAAGCTCCACCCTGTCTCCCAGGAGTTCGAGTTCGATGACGAGCGGGTCGTGAGGCTCTTCGAGCTGGCGGCGGAGGTGGATCTGCCGGTGCTCGTACACGCCGGTTTTGCGATGGAGAGGATAGTCGAGCCCCTGCTACCGACGGTCGAGAGGTTGCCTGAGTTGCGCCTGATTCTAGGCCACTCCGCGATGGCCGAGCTATTAGCCGCGGTCCACGCCTTCTCTAGCCACCCGAACGTCCTCTTCGAAACCTCCGTCGTAAAGGCCAAAGACCTCTTCGTGCTCTTCCTCTCCTTGGATCCCGCGCGCATCTGCTACGGCTCGGACATCCCCTACGGCGACCTGCCTTCAACGCTGCACGCCGCCCTCCTGGCCGCGGACGCCGCCGGCCTCTCCGAAGAGGAGCTTACGGGTGTCCTCTCCGGCAACTTGAGTCGGTGGTTCCCATGAGCGGCGAGCCCGTCGCCACCGGACCCTTCCCTGAGAAGGTATCTTTAAGGCTCAGAGTCGGGCATCTCTTGAGGATAAGCAGCTACCTGGACATAGCCGTGCTCGCGATGTGGACGGGGAGGCGCGCCGAGGTGCTGATGGGCATGGCCGAGGCGAGCGTCAAGGGGTATGGCCCCGGCGGCGAAAGGGGCCCCGACGAGAAGCTCCTCGCCAAACTCAGGTGCCTTGTGGGGGAGGCGCGGGAGTACCATGCGGTGGACGATTTCCCGGCGGCGATGGCCCGGATGCGCGTCGCCCACGACCTCCTCTCCCTGCACATCATCCGCCTCGCCGGGGAGTAGGATTTTGGGACCGGACCCTTCCGTCGAGCCCGCCCAGGCAGTCCCGGGTGGGATCCCGGACCCCCCACCGTTCGATGCCCCCGTCGCCGCCGTCTGGCGCGGGGACCTCATGGAGAGCATTCACCGCGGTCGCTACGTCGTCTGCGACGCCCGGGGAGAGACCCTGTACTCTTTGGGCGACCCCGGGGGCTACGTCTACCTGCGTTCCGCGGCGAAGCCTTTCCAGGCGCTACCGCTCGTCTTCTCGGGGGCGGCGGACGAGCTCGGGATCGCCGGTGAGGAGCTGGCTGTCGCCTGCGCCTCCCACAGCGGCGAGCCCCGTCACCTCGCCGCCGTGCGCTCGATCCTGCGCAAGGCGGGCCTCTCCGAGGACGACCTCCAGAACGGCACGCACCCGCCGATGCACACCCTCACGGCAGCCCGGCTCGCCCGGAACGGCGAAAAGCCCCGCGCCATCCACGGCAACTGCTCGGGGAAGCACGCGGGCATGCTCGCCGTGTGCGCCCACGCCAGCTGGGATACCCATACGTACCGCGACCCCGAAGGACCGCTACAGGTGCTCGTGCGGCGCACCGTGGCGAAGCTCTGCGATCTCGAACCGGAGGCGGTGCGGCTCGCCGGCGATAATTGCGGCGTCCCGGTCTTCGCCACACCGCTCCGAAACCTCGCCCTCGGCTTCGCCCGCCTGGCCGCCGGGGGGGCGGAGGACTTCCCCGATGACCTGCAGGAGGCTGTTCAGAGAGTTCGGGACGCGATGCGTGCACACCCCTACATGGTCGCGGGAACGGGCCGCTTCGACACCAAGCTCATGGAGGCCACGGACCTCGTCGCCAAGAGCGGGGCCGAGGCCGTCTTCGCCGCCGCGAGCCCCGGAACCCCCTCCTGGGGCCTCGCGCTCAAGATCTCCGACGGCGCACCCCGCGCTGTGGCGCCGGCTGTCCTCGCCGCCCTCGCCCGAAGGGGGGTGCGGGTCCCGCACGAGATGAAAGAAGGAGTGGTGACAGACCTGAATGGCGAGGTGGTCGGCAAGGTCTCACCGCAGACGTCCTTCTCGCAAAAGACCTAGTAACCCGAGCAAGGAGTTTGCCACGATCGGCGTCCGGTAAGAAGAGGGTACTCACGCCGTTCGTACGTAACGGTGTCACCCAGCTCCCAGAGAGAGGAAAGGGGTTGATACGCATGATGGACCGGGAGAGGACCAACAGGGAACGTGAGCGCATCTTCGAGGCGACGCGGCAGTCTTACAGGACGGCGATGGAGAACGCTTTCGCGCTCCAAGAGCGGACTCTCGAGATTGCCCGAAGCTTGCTCGAGAGCTCTGCGGAGGCTTCGCGAGCCCAGACCGAGCGCAACCGCGCCTTGCTTGAGGACCTAGCTGAGCAGTCCAGGAGGCAGCGAGAGATCCTTGAGAACCTGCTCCAGGAGACGACCAATGCGTACATAAACGTTCTTTGGGCCCCGTTCTCCTATTACCAGGAAGTTTTGGAGGCCATGACGCCTACCGGGAGGGGATCTCCTAGAGGCCAGGAGAGTAGCTTACCATTAGAGGACTATAATTCGTTGAACGTCAGGGAGGTGAGCGAGAGGCTGGACGAGCTCGGCGTGGAAGAGATCGAACGCCTGCGCTCCTACGAGGCCGCGAACAAGAACCGTATCACCCTCCTCAGACGCTTCGACGCTAAGATCGAGGCCGGCGCCTAAGCAAAGTCCACTCAAAGAAGTCGAGCCAGCGGAGCACCTAGTTCCCGGGTAGACAGCCCCGCTGGCCCTCGTCGCGAGATGAACTTTTCGCGAGCGGTTGCCGAGCACTCAGCCCATCGGGCTCTTCTCTCCTGCTCGGAGTGCGCGGCAACGATTACGCATATACCTGGTTACCGGGGCGAGCAAGCGCACGAGCCTTTAAGGGGAGGGCGAGCAGGGAATTATTGCGTTCTGCCCGTCGCCGATCGCTGAATCTACAAGGAGGAATTGTGGACGTCGCGACCACGGTTCAGATCGTCACCGCCGCATCCAACATCATCTTCGCGGGCGTATTCGGGATCGGGTTCGAGGCAGACTATTCCCGCCTGCCCATGATCGACGTCGTAGTCCGCAACGTCGGCGGGGGCGCGGCGAGGGACATAGAGTTCGAATTCTCTTCCCCTATGATGAGCTCTGCTGGCTTCGTCTTGTCCGACCTGAACTATTTCAGGGCGAGGATGAACTTCCTCGAGGCGGGGGCGGAGGTCAGAAGCTTCTGGGACACCTTTGGCGACCTTGTGTCTACGCTCTGGCAGAGTGGGCCCGAAAGGGGATCGCGGTGACCGTGTGCTACCTGGACCTAGCCGGCGCTTCTTACGAGGACGTGTGGACCATAAACCCGCTGCTCTACGAGGGCGAGACCATCACATGGTACAAGGGCATAACGACCTCGTGGAGATGGCGGAGAGGATCTTCGACAACGTGGAAGCTTTGACGCGAAGCCAGGCGGCGAGCGGGGACGAACGCCGGGAAGCCTAGCCTTTAGCCTGAGAAGAGGACGATTATGCTGCAGGCGGCGTCGTTTGCGTGCTACCCGGAGCGGGTACGCGTCAAAGGGGAAGAGAAGGTGAGCCCAGAGCTAGCGGTAGGAGGGAAAATGGATCCCAACGAGCGGGCAACAGGCACCCGTGACGAGCACTACGGTCTCATAAGCGTGCTCTACCATGCCCTGCACGGAGTGAGACCGCCGAGGTGTACGCCGTAGATGCCGAGGCTACCGGCGACGAGCGGCTCGCCACCTTTTTCCGAGAGGCGCAGGGGGTGCACGTGGGGGCGGCCGAACAAGCGAAGGGGTTGCTCGGCATCCTCGAGGGTGCGCCGGAGGAGGGAAGATATTTTGTGGGGACCGAATCGGCTGGCGGAGGGATACCTATGGGGGAGGTACCACCACGGACGGCCCAGTCGGGGTGGGAGACCCCGCCACCCGGACCGAGGCGAGCGTCCCCTGCCGAGGCCTCGCCCCGTGGTGAAGACGTCACGCCGGAGGGAGAGACAGGCCCGCCCAACGCCCTGACACAAGGCGAGGACAGGGCGTCTCCGGAAGGGATCCCAAGGAGGGCAGTCCCGCCTGATGCTCCGAGGACAGAAGAGCCCCCGCCCAGGTCAGGAGATGCCCCGCCCAGCCCGAGCGAGCAGCCGCCGAGATAACCCCTGAGCTTCCCCGGGCTAGTCACGGGGCACATTGTCCGTAGCTTTCTTGTTGGGGCTAGGCAGATCTTTCGCGGGCGGTCTCCTCTTCGGAGGTGACGAAGCGAGGCTCTCCGCATTCGTCGCGCAGAGCCTCGCTGGCGCCCTTAACTTCGCGCCACGTCTCGGCGAGAGCGTGCTCGAGAGTCTCCTCGATAACGCCGATCCGGAGGTCTGCCTTTTCTCGCGCCGCTTCCGCCTTCTCCCTCAGGGCGGCCCCCTCCGCAACCTCGTCGAAGTCGACCTTCTCGAAGTCTACGCGAGCTTTCTCAAGAGCCTTCTCCGCTTTCTTCACGGCACGCTCGAGGGAACCGAGCGTGCGACCGATCTCGGAGAGGGCGTCCTCATCCTTCTCGTAATAGGCTTTCCAGAACCGCTTCTTAAGCGCGATCCTGTCGTTATGCGCTCTCCTCGCCTCGGCCTCTGCCCTCTCGAGCGTATCTCGGGCGGTCTCCTTGAGCTTCGACCGACGGCGGAACTCCTGAAGGTTCCTCTCCAGTTCCGCGATCGAACCCGCAAACTCCGCCCTTATCGCCGCGCCGATTCTTTCTTCTAACACCTTCTTCCTAACGAACATCGGCCTCTCCTGCCTACGGTCCCGCACCGTGACTACCTTAAAGTCCCCGGCGCTGCCTCTACGCTGTTTCCTTTTTCACCACTCTTTCCGCGCTACTGCCTCTCTGGATAGCCTATAGTGGTCAGGTCTGGTCTTGCACAAAAAGTCTGTTCAAGCGCTATTTGTAGCGTCTTCCTTTTACTAATAATCCAATCTCTGTTACTTGCGGGCTTTTCTGTGCAAAGCCGGTTAGGCCCAGATTCACGCACGTCTAAGCGCCATGTACAACGTAAAGTAACCTTAAGTTAACATTGGTTGTGCTTGACCCTAAGTTTTAAGAAAAGGTCATATGAACATCTGGTCGAGGTTTAGTCTTTCTGCTGGCCAGCGCAGAGTAGAAGCAGGTGGTAGGGATTGACGGCCGATGTGCTGCGGGCGAGGGGCTCCGTCGTTCTCCTAACGGCTGGCATCGTGGCAAGGGCGCTTTGTTCCACGTCCGAACGCCGAGGTTTCTGTGGGCAGAGTACCCGGCGCTGGGTAGGGGACAGGTGCGGCCGAAGTACGTCCTCTAAGGTTGGCGTCCATTGCTTTCCCATGGCCTTCTCCTACCGAGCTGGCGCGGTCGTCTCGCCTCCGGTCGTCCCGCCGCCTGGCGGCGGTTCGCTGGGGCTCCACCTGACGCCTGCGGCCCCGTAGTCCTTGGTGGTGCTGCTTTCCTTGAGCACTCTGGCGCCGTCCAGGATCTGCACCTTCAGTTCTTTGCGGTCGTCGGTGGTCTTCCACGCCGTAGCGGAGACGTAGTCCCCGGAGCTGGGGTCAGTGTGGACCTCCACCTCGTAGTCGGCGGGGATGACCCCTTCGACCGAGCGGCTCGAGCGGAGGTTGCCGAAGTTGGCGCCGAACTGCTCGCCGCTCGAGCCCGTCACCCGGACGGTCACCTTTTTCGTGGTGCCGTTCGAAGTCGCCAGGTCTGCGTGCTGCTCCGTTTCGCCTCGCTGCGAGCCCTCATCTCGGGTCTGTTCCGCCGCTTCGCGGATCTGGGGCGCGTAAGCTAGGGCATAATAGAACGCAACGTAGCACACGGCCAGCCCGACCAGGAGCCCCAAAATCTCACGCCAGCTTATCCTCAACTTCGTAACCCTGCCTTAGAGCGCGTTTCAAAACCTGTCGGCCGCCCCTCAGGTTGCGGTTACCGATTGGGCAACTTGGCTTCTCGATAGGCTAACCGCGGTACCCCGCTACAATACCAGCTCCCAGCCAAGCGGTTTTGAAAACACGCTCTTAATACGGGTTTGCTTTATGACGCAATCATAACGCGGCGCTTTGCATTTCGCGCCGTTCGAACTTGCGGAGGGCGGTGGACGGAATCGGAGTGTAACCGACCTGGCCTTTTCCGTGTCTACCGAGGTAGACCGAGCTGGCAACGATCATCTCCTCCAATATAGGTCCAGCCCTGCTTTCCTTCGCACCGTGGCGCGACGGTCCCGGCCTCCTGTCTAGTATGGTAGGAGGCTTCGTCGGCGACGGTTGAGAGTTGCCCGAGTAAGGACCGCGAAGTGAGTCAGGGCCGCGCTTACCGCCCTGTTCCGTGCAGTATTCGTGGTCGCGTATCTGCTTTCGGATGCTTCTCGGGGCGAGACGAACCGGACGATCGGGGTGCTGGCGAGCGGAGACATCGAAGTCGTCCGGGACTACCTCCTCTCCTACGGCGCGTGGACGGCGTTGATCTCCGCGACGCTTATAGCCTTGCAGGCTATTCTGGCGTTCCTGCTGTCCTTCATACTGGATTTCGCCAACGGCTTACCTTCGGCGCATGTTAGGGTGGATTGTTGAGCCTCGTGAGGGGCGCTTTAGCGGCGGCCATCTCGTTCGGAATCGCGCACGCTCAAGGCCCGGTGCCGGTCGAGGTGGTCGGTAAGCTAAGCCTAGGCGACGCCGACAGCTGGTTCTCCCGGTACGAGGCGTACGCGGTGCTGACCGCTGCCTCGTGCCTGTGGTCTCCTCCTTCGACGCCGTCTCTTACGTCGGGCTCACGAGGATGGGCTTCTGGCGCTTCCTCGTCGCCACTACCGTCGTCATGGCGTCCGCCTGCTTCGTCTCTACGCCTACCTCGACGAGCACGCCCCGCATACACGACCCTGCTGCTCGTCCTCTTCGGCCTCATAATCGCCGGCGTGGTTGTCGATGCCGCGGTCCGGCATCCCCGGTGTGAGAGGACGGTGCCGTAGCTTTTAGTGGTCGGCTATAAGCTTCTGGTCGATCGCGGAGACCAACTCCCTGAGGTTTCGCACGTTCTGGCCGAGGTCCCACAACCCGACGCGTGAGGCGCTCCTGAGGCCGGCCCGGGTGTTCAGGAGGTCCCGCTGTCCCTCATCTTCCAGATTTGGATCGACACGTCGTCCTCGAAGCCGAAGTGCCGGCTTCTGCGGACCACCCGGATCTCCGCCTCGGACAAACCCGCGAGCGACCACCCAGGTAACTCCCCGACAACCCTCTTGATGGCGTCACGAAGCTCCTCTGCTCCGATGGGGTAAGTGCGGGCGGTAGCCGCGGAGCGCAAACTCTTGAGGTCGAAGCGTTGCATGGCATTCTCATTGTAGGCGGCTGACGGCGAAAATCTGATAGTAGATCTCTGACGGCTTTATTATCATACCCACGTGAGGTTGAGCTCGGAGATCCTCGAAGCCTGCTATCGTGCCGGCGCCTTCCCGATGGCCGACCGGTGGGGGAGAATCGAGTTCTACCGCTCTGACCCCCGGGCCGTGCTGGAGCTAGACGCGCTGCACGTCTCCAAATCACTCGCGCGCGTCGTCCGCAAGGGCGTCTACGAGGTCCGGGCAGACGGCGATTTCGAGGGTGTCATACGGGCGTGCGCCCGGCGCCCGGAGACTTGGATCAACGAGGAGATCATAAGAGGGTTCGTCGCGCTCCACGAGGAAGGCAAGGCACACAGCGTTGAGGCATACAAGGACGACGAGCTCGCGGGTGGGCTCTACGGTGTTACTTTGGGTGGCGCGTTCATGGGTGAGTCCATGTTCGCCCGGATGCGTGACGCCTCGAAGGTCTGTCTCGTGTACCTGGTAGAACGCCTCAAAGAGCGAGGGTACATCTTACTCGACTGCCAGATCCAGAACGATCATCTGGCGAGGCTCGGCGCTACGGAGATCCCCGAGAAGGAGTACCTTCAGCGGCTCAAGGAAGCCTTGGAGCTACGGCGAAGCTTCTCGTAACAGCTCCGAAGGGGAAAGATTAGATCTATCGCGTCCCGACCCTAGATCATCTTACCTAGCGCGAGGGTGCGCGGTTCCCGATCGTGTAAGGCCATCGGGCGAGTGTTCGATACCGTTCTGCTAGCTGACCGAACGCTCTGCCGCCATGTCCTTATACATTTGCAAATTCTCGCTGCGTGTGAAATCTACGAGTATTCGAGAACGCCAACCTCTGCCACTACGCCCGGACAAACGGCGGTTCCGCGACACGGCGGGCGTGTTAAGCTTGCTGTATGACTGAATTCATAAACCTGGAGTGGCGGCCGGAGCTCGAGCGTCCGGTGCTCATAGCCGGGTTCACGGGCTGGAACGACGCGGCGGAGGCGGCGAGCTTTGCGGTGAGCACCATCGGGGAGGCGAGCGAGGCGAAGCGGTTCGGTAGCTTCGATGGTGAGGAGTTCTTCGACTACCAGTCCACGCGGCCCCAGATCAGGCTAGTCGAAGGCGTTACCCGCACGGTCGAGTGGCCCGAGAACCCACTCTCGGCCACGGGGGCGAGGGTCGAGGCTTTAGGAGGGCGGGGCGCAGTCTTGCTCTCGGGCCCCGAGCCAAACCTCCGGTGGCGCGCGTTCTCGCAAGGAGTCGTGGAGCTCGCCCGCGAGCTCGACGTGAGGCTCGTGATCACGCTCGGCGCCCTGCTGGCAGACGTGCCGCATTCAAGGCCGGTCTCGGTCGCGGCAAACGCCCAGGACCCCTCTCTCGTCGAGAACCTAGGGCTTTCGGCCTCTCGCTACGAGGGCCCGACAGGCATCACCGGCATACTGCACCGCTATTGCGCGAACGAGGGCCTCCCGGCGGTGAGCTTCTGGGCCTCGGTGCCCCACTACCTGCCTTCGGTGCCTTCGGCCCCCGCCGCCCTCGCTTTGCTCACAAACCTCCAAACCCTGCTCGGCGGCAGCTTCGACACCTCACACCTCGAGCGTAGCTCGGAGGACTACCAGCAGCAGGTCTCGGCGGCCGTCGCCCAGGACCAGGATCTCGCCTCCTACGTCCGCATGCTCGAGGAGCGCTACGATGAGCAGGCCGAAGGGAGCGAAAGGAACCTCCCCACCGGGGACGATCTCGCAAAGGAGCTCGAACATTTCCTGCGTGAGAAGGGCGAGGAAGAGTAACTTTTAGCCATCAGCGAGAAGACGACCGCTCTAATTAAACAGCGCTGCAACGAAAACGATCACGCTTAGCAGCCCTAGGATGCCTTGCGCTACGGTGCTGAAGAGGTAGCCGACGAGGACCCCGCCCGCGGCCCTCGAAACTCGCTGCCAGTCCCCGCGCCCGGACCGGACGCTTTTCATCCGCGGCCTGGCGCCTTCTCCGGCGGAGGATGTTCGTTCGCGTCGCCGGAGGTGCTCACCGGCGAAGACGCCGACGATGGAACCGACGAGGAGGCCGAAAAGAGCTCCGACGCCGAAGAACAGGGCACCCAGCAAGGCGCCGACAAGGCCTCCTATGGCACCGCCGATCGTGCCCCAGTTGCTCGCCCCGAACCGTCGCGCACCATAGGCCGTGAAGAGCAGATCCGCAACGAAGGCGAGGAGGGCGAAGAGCCCGAGAAGGACTAGCACGAGGGCGCCTACGGCCTCGAAGCCCGTCACGTAGGCGTAGACGAGGACCGCGGCAAAGATCAGAGGAACACCCGGCAGACCCGGCAGAACGCTGCCAAAAAGGCCGAGGAGCATGACCAAGAGCGTGACCCAGAGTATGGGCTCGTTCGTGGCCTCCACGAAGGCTACCCGACCACGGGCAGCGTCTTCTTGGCCTTCTTGCCGGGCGGGCCGAGGACGGCGTTCAAGGAGCCGGACCTGTACCCGTCGAGATCCAGCGTCACGTAGAGGAAACCCGCGGTCTTCAGCTCGGCGGAGATCCCCTCCCTCTCGGCGAAAGCGCGCTCTAGTTCCTCGGAACCGACTTCTAGCCTGGCGATCTCGCCGTGGTGCCTCACTCGCACCTGCTCGTAGCCCCGAGAGCGCAAAAACTCTTCGGCCCTCGCCACCTGGGCAAGCTTCTCTGGGGTAATCTCTTGCCCATAGGGGAACCGGCTCGACAGGCACGCGAGCGCCGGCTTGTCCCAGGTCGAAAGCCCAAGGTACTTTGCGAGCTCCCGCACCTCGACCTTGCCCATCCCCGCCAGGGCCAGCGGCGAGACGACCCCGAGCTCCTTCGCCGCCTTCCTGCCAGGCCTGTGGTCTCCTTCGTCGTCCTTGTTCGCCCCGTCTATTACGCACCGATAGCCCTTCTCCCGGGCTATCTCGGCCAGGTCTGAATAGAGCGTGCTCTTGCAGAAGTAGCAGCGGTTGGTCGGGTTCTTTGCGTAGTTCGGGTCGTCCAACTCCCGCGTGTTCACCACGAGGTGCTCTACCCCTAGAGAACGGGCGAAGTCCTCTGCCTGACCTAGCTCACTGGGAAGGTAGGTCTCGTTGTTGGAGGTAACGGCGAGCACCTTCTCCTTGGGCAGTGTCCTTGCTGCGACCGCCAAGGCCAGCGAGGAGTCTACCCCGCCCGAAAATGCCACCAACGCGCTGCCGAAAGGCGCGACTATGACTTCGAGTTCTTCCAAACGTTCTTTTAGAACGTTCACGGAAACGGATCCCATCTCGTCCTCCCTAAGCCTGCTCAAGTACGACCGCTGCGTTGTGGCCACCGACTCCGAGGTTCGCGCAGAGCGCCACTTCGAGGTTCGGGGCCTCGCGTGGTTTGTTCACTACGTAGTCTAGCTCGGCGCACTCCTCGGCCAGGGTTTCGAGGTTCCGCATCGGAGGGACCTTCTTCTCCTTTATCGCTAGGGCGCAGATGGCGGTTTCTACGGCCCCGGTCGCGCCCATGGAGTGTCCTAAAGTGGACTTCGTGGCCGAAACCGTTACGTCCGGGTTGATGGCGTGCATGGCCTGGGACTCGGGACCGTCGCCCGCGGCGGTACCGGTGCCGTGGGGGCTTATGAAGCCGACCCGCTCTCCTTCGACTCCCGCTTCTTTGAGGGCGAGCTGCATGGCACGCAGAAGGCCGCGACCCTCGGGGTCAGGGTCGGTCAGGTTGTAGGCGTCGGTGGAGCGGCCCGCGCCGAGGATCCGAGCGTAGGGCTCGGCACCGCGGCGTTCGACTGAGTCCGCGCTCTCCAGGATGAGGACGGCGCTGGCCTCACCGATGACGAAGCCCCCATGGTCCTTGTCATAGGGCCTACACGCTCCTTCGGGGTCGTCGTTGTTGCGGCTCATGGCACGCATCGCGATAAAGCCCGCGACGATGACCGGCGAGATCACGGCCTCGGAAGCGCCGCAGACGACCATATCTGCGTCCCCGCGACGGATGAGGTCGAAACCCAGACCCATAGTGTCCGTGCCGGAAGTGCAGGCCAGCGCAGGGGTCGCTGATGGTCCCTGCATGCCGAGCTGGATGTTCACATGGGCGGTGGCCGCGTTGGGCATGATCTTGGTCACGGCGAAGGGGTTCACGCGGCCAGGGCCTTTGTTGTCCATCTCCCGCTGGGTGCGCTCTATGCTCGTTACCCCGCCGATACCGGTGCCTAGAAGCAACCCTACCCTCTCCGGGTTCTTTTCGAGAAACCCCCAAGCCCCCGCGTCCTCCAGGGCGAGCTTCGAGGCAGCCAAGCCCATCTGTACGAAACGGTCTGTCCTTTGTGCGACCTTGCGGTCCATGAAGTCCTTAGGCTCGAAGCCCGTGCACTCGGCGGCGATCTTGACCTCAAACCCGTCGGAGTCGAAGAGGGTGATCGGACCGACCCCACTCTCGTTGGCCAGGAGCGAACTCCAGAACGCTTTCCGGCCAACCCCGATGGGGCTGACTACCCCGACCCCGGTGATGTAAGCAGCTGGGCGGTCGTTCTTCATCTCGCCTTCCACTAACGCGACCTCAACTCTCGTCCAGTAAGGCTGCATCTTAGCATCACCGCTCCGTTTCAACTTGCCCGACGGCGCCTCCGTACTCACCAGGGCTTCGGAAGAAACGTTTTGGTGCTTGGGAATTGCGTGCTGGTAGTAACCTTCGAACACAAAAACGTAACTAGCGACGGGGAGGTTTTACTTGTGTATCGCAACGTCTATGCCATCGAGATCGAACGTCCTGCATCGCAGGTGTTTCCCGGCCCGTGTAGGAAGATAGACTCGTACGGTGGATGAGCGGGCTCGTCGGGTCAACGACCTTTACTGCCGGTGAGGTCGAGGTTGGCTCCCGCTCCCGCGAGGTGATAGAGATGGGCTGGGCGAGGACGGAGGTGGAGACGGAGATTACCGATTGCAAGCCGACCAGCTGCTGTAAGCCCGTAGCACATCGAAGGACTTCGAGACGATGAGCACTTACCGCTTTCAAGAGGCGGAGGGACGCTGGTTAACAGCATCGTCGAGACGGAGTACGAAACATTTCTCGTCCGAGTGCTCGCTCCCCCGATCACCAGACAAGCCCGAAAGAAGCTCGAGGCGGATCTGCCGAAGCTCAAGCAGCTCGTGGAGGAGGAAAGCCTAGCGGGCTTAACCAGGCATCGGACCCCATCCTCATACGGCAATATAATACGGGCGTGAAGAGAGCGCGGCCCGGTGGACGAGCTCGCTACCGGTATTTGGCTCGTGATCGGTAGTGCTCCTGTGAGCCCAATGGGCAGAAGGCGACTTTGCGCATGCTGACGGAAAACCTAACTACCTAAAAAACTTGGCAACCGTAATCTTCTACGCAGCCGCGATCCTATTCTTCCTGAACTTCGCGTTGGGTTTGCTCGTCCAGTTCCGCCTCGTAGACACGAAACCGTTCCGTTGGCTCCACCACGCCCTTTTCTTCGCTGTCTTCGTCTCCGCCGCGGTTGCCGTGCTCGCGGGCTTCGTCTCCGGGGAGACCTACCGCTGGCCGCTCCTACCTGCGCTCGTCCTCTACGCCGTTCTGCCCTATGTACGCGCCGGCACTATGGGCCATGCCGGCCTCGCCTGCGGCGCCCTGACCTTCTACGTAGCGGGATTCCTCCAAACACTGTAGGTTCCCCAACCACTATCTTAGGCTTCCCCGGCCCCGGTGTGCCAGCCGTTTTCGAGCTCGCCACACCGGGAGCAGAACGGCGGGTTCGTCACAACCGTTTTACTCAATCCTTCCTAAGGACAAGCTCTGTTAAACCCTAATGAAATCTTATAGAATCGCCGCGTTTTTCGCGTTGGGGAGTGACGAATTTGAAGGTTTTGGGCTTTTTGGGCGTGCTTCTGAGCCGCAGGGATTGGGTTTACCTGCTTAGCCTCCTGGTGCCCTTCGCCGTCTACAACCTCGCGCTGAAGGCCGCCGCCGCGGTTTCACGACCCGGCGACGACGGTAGGCTCGTTCGGACCCTGGATCTAATGCAGTCGGACGTGTTCTTCAATCTGGCATACGCGTTGCTCTGGATTGGGCTCTTCGCCGTGGCGCGCCAGCGGCTCTTGCGCCGGGTTGTAGTCGTTCTCTTTCACGTCGTGACGGTGCTCATGCTGGTAGTGAACACGTGTGCCCACGAGTACCTCCGGCAGAACGGCACCACGCTCGACTATAGCACCGTCGCCGAGTGGATCCCCAAGTTCGAGGAGATAAAGCCGATCCTCACTACCGACGTCCCGCTGTTTGCCTGGATCGTCCTCGCGGGCGCCCTCTTCTATGCAACCTTGGGCCCCTGGCTCCTGACGCGTGCCGTCAAGCGGTGGCGGGGACGGTTTCCGGCCGAAACGCCCAGGGTTTCCTTCTTGAGCCCTATCGGGACATGGACCTTGGCGCTTGGGTTCGGTTCGCTCGCGCTGCTGTCCGGTGCCACCACCTTGGAGAGGGACCCGGTCACCAACATGGTCCTGACGGGGATCGAATATGCGACCTTCGAGGAAGAAGTCTACGCTGCCGTCCCGCCCGGCGAACATCCGGCCGCGCGTGCCAGCCTCGTAGAGACGCCCGGGACCGAGAAGCGCAACGTCGTCCTGATCCACCTGGAGTCCACTCGCGCGCGGTCTGTGACACCCTACAACGAGTACCTTGATACCACGCCCTTTTTGGACGAGCTGGCCGAAAGCAGCCTCCTCGTCGAGCAGGCGTACACGACCGTGCCCCGTTCCTCGAAGGCGAGCGTAGAGGTCAACTGCGGCGTCGAGCCGCCCCTCTACCCGGGGCCGGAGTTCGAGCCGGATGGTATCCCCGCCCGGTGCCTCGCCGAGCTTCTGAAAGCGCAGGGCTACGGTACGGTCTTCTTCGCGTCCACGTCCTCCGGCATGGACAACTTCGGGGCCGTCGCGGACGGTTTCGGCTACGAAGAGTTCTACCCCTCAGAGACTATGGATACGACAGGCTTCCAGGTGACGAACACCTTCGGCTACGAGGACGAAATCATGCTCGGGCCGAGCCGCGAGTGGCTCGAAAACCGCGACAAGAGC
>JALZFJ010000338.1 GCA_030867425.1 Actinomycetota bacterium
CAGGGCTTGCGCCATCCACGCGGTGGAGCAGTTGATCGGAGAGCTGCGCGCGGCAGGGCGCAACGACGTCACGGCGATGAGGCTAGACTACCTGCTCTGGAACCGGGGCCAACAGCCCCTCTACAAGCGGGTACGGCCACGACACAGGACGCGAACCGTCTTTTACTGAGCGTAGAGGGCATCGAAGTTGCTACGCTACGGTAGTGGACGAGAGGATAGACGTTCTAAGCCCACGTGGGGGAAGACCGGCTGAGTCGCCTGGAAGAGCGGGGCGCACCGGCGAGGGCTGTGGCACCGGTGCTTTCATTGCTGGATAGTTGCTCCGGAGGAACGTTCTGGCGGACCGTACCTCTTCGTGCAGCGGCGCGCGGCCGACAAAGAAACCTGGCCGGACAAGCTCGACGTGACCGCCGCGGGGCACCTCGCCGCTGGAGAGAGGGTCCTCGACGGGCTGAGGGAACTTGAGGAGGAGCTGGGGCTGCGGGTCGAGCCCGAGGAGCTGATCCTGCTCGGGACCCGCAGGATCGAGCAGGAGATCTCCGCCGGCTGCGACCGCGAGTTCCACGAGGTCTTTTTGCTTGTGAGGTCGCTCTCTCCCGAGGACTTACGCCTGCAGCAGGAAGAGGTCGCTGCCGTTTTGCGCCTCCGCCTTGACGACGTCGAGGCGTTATACGAAGGGATGGAGATCCTCGCCGAGGAGTGGTCCGGCAGGGGTGTGTCTACCGGTTCGGTGCGTCTCGCCGATTTTGTCCTTCCCGACGAAGACTACCTCCTGCGCGTGGCTCGCGCCGCCCGCGCATACCTGGCGGACGAGCGTCCGGCACCTTTCTCTAATCGGCCTCCCCCGAAAACTGGTCCACCTGTTGTGTAGCGAGCCGCACCCGCCACACGGCGCTCCGGACGTCTCTTAAGGTGTACGACGCATGGTCTTTGTGAGCATCCTCGGGCCTGCTCTCGACGAGGATACCTAAAGCCTGGGCGGCCCCGGAGGCTAGGTATGCGGCTGCGGCCGCCTCCGAAGCGTGCACTCCAAGGAGCTCCGGGATCGCACAGGCCGCGAGGTTCGCCACGTCCGCTGCCCGGAGCGCGCCTTCTATCCACTCTGTCTGCCTCGTATCCGTTTCCCCGTCCGCCAGGATGGCAAGGACTTCTAACTCCCCCTTCAAGTCCCGTGCCAGTCCCCGAACGACCTTGAGCCGTAAGGGATCACTGGAGCCCGGCGCGCAGGCCTTCTCCAGCATCTCGGCTGCCAAAGCCGCTCCGCGGAAGGGCGCTGAGGGGGCCGGGTGTGGACCTTCGGCGGCGTGCGGTTGGTCTTCTCCGGTGGTCACGCCACGGATTCTATCTCAAGGGGGTTGCACTCCCTCCAACACTAAGCCCTCGGCTTACGTAGTGCGATCCAGGGGTTATTATAGGGATGATGTCGGGATTTTTAGGAAGGCGAAGGTAGGGAGATGAAGGTCGCTCTGGCACAGATCAACACCACCGTCGGCGACGTCTGGGGCAACGTCGAGAAGGCTGTGCAAGCCCTGGAACGGGCCGTAGAAGGTGGCGCCGGGCTCGTCGTCTTCCCGGAGCTGACCGTCACCGGTTACCCGCCCGAAGACCTCCTCTTGAGACCAAGCTTCATCGAGGACAATCTAAAGGCGCTCCACGAATTCGCTGGGCGGGTGCCCGAAGGCGTCGTCTGCGCTATAGGCTTCGTGGACCTCAACGGTGACCTCTTCAACGCCTGCGCCGTCGTCTCGGGCGGCGAGATCCTGCACCGCTACCACAAACGTTACCTGCCGAACTACAGTGTCTTCGACGAGAACCGCTACTTCCGCGAGGGCTCGGGAGCTCCAATACTCAAGATGGGCCAGGCCCTAATCGGGATCAGCATCTGCGAGGATATCTGGTACCCGGGCGGCCCCGCTCGCGAGCAGGCCCTGGGCGGTGCAGGTGTGCTATTAAACATAAACGGCTCCCCCTACCACCGCCTCAAAGGTGCCTCCCGGGAGAGGATGCTCAGCGTAAGGGCCTTGGACTACGGCTGCTACGTAGTGTGGTGCAACCTCGTCGGCGGCCAGGATGAGCTTGTCTTCGACGGCCGTTCCTCCGTCTTCGATCCCGAGGGCAGCGTCATGGCCCGCGCCAGACAGTTTGAGGAGGACCTTCTCTTCGTGGACCTTCACCCCGAAGAAGCTCTCGTCCACCGTCTCCACGACCCCCGCCCCCGTAAGGAGAACCCCGACCACCCCCCGCAGATCGTCGAGGCCCCGGGTACCGGGCCTGAGACCTCGATCCGGTCGGCCGGCAGGACTGGCGTCGAGCCCCGTGTCGAGGCTCCGCTCTCCGAGGAGGGTGAGGTGCTCGAAGCTCTGGTCCTGGGCTTAAAAGACTACTTTCGGAAGAACGGCTTCTCGCGGGCCGTCCTTGGGCTCTCTGGCGGCATAGACTCTTCCCTGGGCGCCGTCGTCGCGGCCCGGGCCCTGGGCCCCGAGCAGGTGACCGGGGTCCTCATGCCGAGCCGGTACACCTCCAAGGAGAGCAACACCGACGCCGAGGCGGTCGTGAAGAACCTCGGGATAGACAGGCAGGAGATTGCCATAGAGCCGGCTTTCGAAGCGTACAAGGAGATGCTTGAGGAGCCCTTCAAGGGGCTACTCGAAGACGAGACCGAGGAGAACATTCAGTCCAGGATCCGGGGCAACATCCTCATGGCTCTCAGCAACAAGTTCGGTTGGATCGTCCTCTCCACCGGCAACAAGAGCGAGTCGAGCGTAGGATATTCTACCCTCTACGGCGACACGGCCGGCGGTTTCTCTGTGATCCGGGACGTCCCCAAGACCCTTGTCTACCGCGTCTGCCGGTACATAAACGAGATCGAGGGGCGCGAGGTCATACCCGACTCAGTCCTCACCAAGGAGCCCTCCGCCGAGCTTAGGGAGGACCAGCGCGACGTCGACTCTTTGCCGCCCTACGAGGTCCTGGATCCCATCCTCGAAGCGTATATAGAGGAGGACAAGGGCGTAAGCGAGATCGTCGCGGCCGGCTTTGACGAAGAAGACGTCAGACGCGCGGTGAGCATGGTGGATCGGGCCGAGTACAAGCGCCGCCAGGCCCCGACGGGCATAAAGGTCACGGCCCGCTCCTTCGGCCGCGATCGTCGCATGCCTATCACCAACCGCTACCACGAAGAAGACCGAGACGAGCGCGGCTCAGAGTAACTTACCGGCACTCCTCAGGGTGTTGGCTGCAGTAAGGCTTGTCGCCAGGGAGTTTGCCGCGGATGGCAGCGATGAACTCGTAGGCGAGGTCTTCCAGCTGCCGAATCCCGGGCAGGTCGTACAGGAGGAGTGGCAGCGCTATCCCCGTGGCGACCGCCAGAGAAGCGTTGATCGCCCCGGCGCCACGGTAGCGTCTGTCGCCCGGCGAGACAGCCCACGCCGCCGCTTCGCACTCCTCGACGGTGAGGCCGACTGAGGCGGGGATGCCGGGCTTCTGGTAAGGCTCCGCCGTCACGCGGCGGCAGCGGTCGAGCCTCTCGACGAGGCGCGCCGACCACGTGCAGAACCCTCACGCGCCGTCGAAGATCAAGGTGAGCCTTTGCGGTAGCCTTGACATAGGCGTAGTCTACGTCACGTCCCGCTGCTGGAAAAAGAGGGCCGCGAGCAAGACGAACGAGAGCGCGTAGGCGTCGAGCACCCACACGCCCGTTCGGGATCGACGAGTGGAAAAGTACAAGATTAGGGTTCCTACGGCAAGCATGATGCTCAGGTAGGCGAGCGCGATTACGAGTGTGATCCTACTCGGGTCCACCAACGCGGTTGTGAGAGCTGGCGCCGAGGGGGCTCCCCGAAGGCGAGCGCGGAAGGGCGCTACAAGTGCCGTATGAGCCGGGGGCAAAAAAGATCTGGTAGACTCTAGGCATATGGACCGGCACACGATAAAAGTGCGCCTGACCCCGGCGGCGCGGGAGCTGCTACGCCCGGGGGAGGCCCTAGTTCTCGAGTGGCACCGGTTGGCGATCTGCTGTGCCGGAGCGGGGGAGATGAGCCTCTCAGTGGCGAAGGAGG
>JALZFJ010000362.1 GCA_030867425.1 Actinomycetota bacterium
TCTCCGACGCCTCGTAGGTTTCGGTGGTCCGGCCCTCGCGTAGCTTCTCGACGCTGTGGGCCTTGCGCTCCTCGTCGTCGCCCAAGAAGAGGTAGACTGTCATGCCCCTATTCTAGCCCTAAAGCACAGAGACGAGCACGACCCAGATTTTGCTCGAATCAAAATCTCACGGTGTCGTTAGACTTAATAAAGATGGCAAGTGTTCCTAAGAACAAAATGAACTGCTCGCTTTGATTGGTAGAGTATAGTGACTTTGTTGCACGTTTCTTCAGTGGGAGTGGAGCATAGACCTCACCGATGCGTAGTGGGAAGTGTTGGAGCCGCTGATCCCCAATCCTCCTCGACGAGAGGATAGGCGGGGCAGGCCCTGGCCAGCTGGGATGCCTCATTATCCTACTCTAGATTTACTATATTAGTTTAAGAAGAGCTCCAGGAGGCTACAGTAGCAATGAGGTAATCAACCACGCAGGAGTGGCAGTGGCCGAATCGACGAACACCTCGAAGAGCCTCGCCGGACGGTTCGCACATTGGTTGCTCAAACACCGTGTCGAAGAGCCAAAAGGCCCAGGGACGAAGGAGGGGCCCCACCAGCACCCCTGGTGGAAGGTAGTGTGCCTGACAGGGGTGGACTACTTCTCGACACTCGGCTACATACCGGCCATCGCGGGCCTGGCAGCCGGGGCCCTCTCGCCCATAGCTACCCTGCTCATCGTAGTGCTTACGGTCTTTGGCATGCTGCCGATGTACCGGCGTGTCGCTGCGGAGAGCCCCCATGGGCAGGGCTCGATCGCGATGCTCGAGCGTCTACTCTCGTTCTGGCCGGGCAAAGTGTTCGTGCTGTGCCTGCTAGGGTTCGTGGCGACTGCCTGGTTAGTTACGATCACCCTTTCCTCAGCGGACGCCACCGCCCACGTCGTCGAGAATCCGTTGGTGCCGGAGTTCCTTCATGACCAGAAGATCGCCATCACCCTGGTGCTGCTGGTGCTACTGGGGGCGGTCTTCCTCAAGGGTTTCAGGGAGGCGATCGGCATCGCGATAATCGTGGTTGCAGCCTACCTGTTGCTGAACCTTATCGTCGTGGCCGCCGGCCTATACGAGATCGTCATGGAGCCTCAAAATCTGGCTGACTGGCAAGGAGCACTGTTCTCGAACTACGGCAACCCACTCGCGATGCTCGGCTTCTCGCTGCTGGTCTTTCCGCAGCTGGCTTTAGGGCTCTCGGGCTTCGAAACCGGTGTGAGCATGATGCCGCTGGTGCGTGGGAACCAGGGAGACGACCCGAAACACCCCCAAGGTCGTATCCGCAACACTGGGAAGCTGCTGGCCACGGCCGCCCTGATCATGAGCTTTTATCTGATCACGAGCACCTTCGTGACCGCCGTGCTCATCCCCCCCGAGGAGTTCCAATCGGGTGGCAGCGCCAACGGACGCGCGCTCGCGTATGTGGCGTATGGGTATCTAGGTGACATCTTCGGCACGGTCTACGACTTGAGCACGATCACGATCCTGTGGTTCGCGGGAGCGTCGGCGATGGCAGGACTGTTGAACATCGTGCCCCGCTACCTGCCCCGCTATGGCATGGCGCCCGAGTGGGCGCGGTCGATCAGGCCGTTGGTGCTGATCTATATCGCCGCCGCAATAGCGATCACGATTATCTTCGACGCTGACGTGGACGCCCAGGCCGGAGCCTACGCCACCGGCATTCTGGCGATGATGACCTCTGGCGCCTTCGCAGTGGCGCTGACCGCCTGGCGGGCAGGATCGAAACGAGCAACGCTCGCGTTCGGACTGGTCACCGCCGTGTTCGTTTATGCTCTCGTGGCAAACGAGATACAGCGCCCCGACGGCGTTATGATCGCCTCTTTCTTCATCGGCGCGATCGTCGTCACTTCGCTCATCTCACGGCTGTGGCGCACACTTGAGCTGCGTGAGGAACGGATAGAGCTCGATGATAAGGCGCGGAGATTTGTCGACGAAGAAAGCGAAGGCGAGGAGATACACCTCGTCGCCCACCGGCGCCAGACGGGAGAGGAGTCCGAGTACGCCTCAAAGGAACGAAGGCAGCGCGAGGACAACCATATCCCGGCAGATGTACCGATCCTCTTCTTGGAGTTAGACGTAGCCGACCCTTCCGAATTCGAGGAAGTGCTGGAAGTCAGAGGTGTGGAGATCAATGGCCATAAAGTGCTGCGCGCTGAGAGCACTACCGTGCCGAATGCCATCGCCGCCCTTTTGCTGCACCTGCGCGACACGACCGGCAAGACACCGCACTGCTACTTTGGCTGGACCCAGGGCAACCCCCTCGTGTACCTGTTCCGCTACGTGCTGTTCGGGGAAGGAGACATCGCCCCGCTCACCCACGAGGTGCTTAGGGAGGCGGAGCCGAATTACGAGCGGCGCCCCGCCATCCATGTTGGGGGCAAATGAACAGCTAAGCGATCCACCCTCACGGCCAACTCAATCCCACAAGACGCATCGAAGGAGCATCGCGCCTACAAACATCTACTTTCGCGAAAACTCCCGGAAGCCATTTATGAGATTTAAGGCTTCTTAGCAGCCTTAGAGACAACGGGGCAGCCCCTACTGCTCTCTGTAGACGCAAGCCCTTTGTTGTCCTTATTCACTGACCTGCGATGACGAAGCCGTTGCCGTCGGGGTCGCGGAACACTGCTTGAAGTCCTCCGGGCATCTCCCTGGGAGGGAAGTCGAAGGAGACGCCCTTGGCGAGAAGCTCCTCGTAGGTGGCGCGGATGTCATCAACCGCCAACACGAGACCCTGTAGTGAGCCGGGGGGCATGGCTTCGAACCAGGTAACCAGCGTCAGCGAGGTCGTGGAACCTTGCGGAGCCACCTCGATCCAGCGCATGCCGTCACCGAAGACGTTCTCAGTTCGCAGCTCGAATCCTAAGGTGTCCGTGTAGAAGGACTTGACCCTATCCTGGTCGCTCACCGGCACCGATACAACCTGCACGCCTTGGATCATCGTCGTCTTCTCCCTTCCAAGAGTCTTGCTGCCGGTGTGAATAGTAACCCAGCATGTTCGAACGACATCTACGATCTTCGCTTAAAGGGCCTTCGCCCTCCGACTCGCCGGGTCTCAATTCATCGAACTTCCTAGAGCCCGCGAAATAGCAGCCACCCTCTCCATAGAGGCAACGGCAATTTTCTACATTTGAGGCAAGCCCCTCGGCAAGGGTTTGGTCTCGGAGGTGCTGTATCACCGCAACATGCTGGCTACGCTACAACCGAAGCCCCAATCAGCAGCACTTCACGCGATATGCCAGGATCACAAGGAGCATCCTCCTCGCAAAAGACCAGCTGCAGCTACTCGTTCGCCAGGCGCCCCCTCTATCAGAAAGCTTGCCCAACTTCATTCTGGCACTCCTCCCGGTTTGGCTCGTTACTCCGGCTAGTCCGGGCCCACAGTGCAGTGCACGCGATCGCCGCCTCGAGCTCCGTCGCCTTGGTCAACAACCCGACCGGGTCCACGGCCTCCGCCGCCTCCGCTCCGGGTGGGGGTACTATCAGGAAGACCGCCCATAACACGATCAGGGCGAGAGAGATGCCCGCTCCGGCCAGGTAGGCCGGGCGCGAGGGCCACACCAGGATCGCGACAGCGACGGCCGCCGAGATCACGCCTACGCTGCAGAAGAAGATCCCTTGAACTACCGCCACCTCGAAGTGCGCGGGGGTAAGACCGAGGTGGAGGGCGGCGCTAAGGGCAAGTCCGACTATCGCCGCCCCTCTCCAGGCAGATGACGAGGCGACGGGTTCGGCGCACTTGCCCGCGGGCAAGGCCCGTGTACGCTGGCGGCGGACCGCGTACAGACCGAGCCCGGTCGTCGCGAGGACCCCGAGGGACAGCGGCGCCAAGCGAGCCGTGTCTCCTAGAGCCGCGAATCCGTCGTCGTGAGCATGCCCGTCTGCCTTTTCGACTTTAGCTTTGCCCTTGGCGCCTGCGCCCGCCCCTTCCTGGACCATGAACGCCGCATCGTTGTACCACGCCGTTGTGGCCCCAGCGGCGTCGGCGATAGTCACCGTCAGGTCGAGGTCCTTAGTCTCACTCCCGATTTTCGTGTTGAAGTGGTTGGCGGTGCCGTAGTCGTTGACCGCCGTGAACTCGCGCTCCTCGCCGGGGGCGAGCTCCACCCGCTCGTCCACCACGTCGGTGTTGGTGTGGTTGCGATGGTCCATAATAATCGTGCGGATCCAGGCCTCCTGGGCCTCGTCGCCGGTGTTAGTTACGACGAGGTCGTATCGGTCCCCTTCCTGTATCGCGGGCGATGTCGCCTTCCATTGAAACGGCATTCCGCCCACCTTGCCTTTGCCCTTACCGTCCCCGGGCTCGTCGGCAAACACCGGCATTGCAGTACCAAGCAGCATTACAAACGCCATCACGATCACAATCGGTAGCCTCTTCAAGGATTTCCCTTTCCTCACCGGGTTGTCGGCGTACCTGAAAGACGACACGTCGCCGCTGCTAATCGTCATGAAACCCTCACTCTCTTGTCGATCAGCACTCTTTCGCTGCCAAACATGCTAACCCCCGGACCTTAGAGAAGGCTTAAAGGGGGCTAATGTTTCTCTGAGAACTGACCTCTTTGTCCGTCGGCTCACAGTCTGATCGAACGCTCAAGCGTGCGGGCAGGATGCCCTCAGTAATACCCACCTTGGCGTTGAAAGGGTCAAGACTGCCCCCGTAACTTCTGTTGTGGGTGATCCGGACGTAACCTGACAAGGCTCCACTGGAGGGTTTTGTTAGGGGTACTTAGAAGATAATGTCAGCTGAGGAACAACTCGATCTCCGGCTCTTGGCCCATCGTGGCGGAGAAACGCCCTTTAGAGCGTTGTAACTTCGTGTCACCTTGGGTGAAGCTGATAGAGGAACGAACGTAATTACTATTAGTGATGGCCTTGTTAGTGATGTCCTTGGATTTCTTACCCTCCGAATAGCCTCCGGCGTACCCCCTTGGAACGCTCGGCTTTAAGCTCCCTAAGCCTGCTGCGCAATCCCTCCGCCCGCTTGAGCTCTCGAGCGGCCTTTTCCTGCTCCCTGTTGGCTCGCTCGCGCTCCCTGTCAGCCCTAGCCCGTTCCCTGTGTAGCTCAGCCAGAAGGAGTGCCTTCTCGTCCTGCCAAGCCGCCTCTGCTTCGGTCAGTCCAGTGGTCTCGGTGCCGTTCAGGGTGCTCTTGGGGATCTTCCACCGGCCGGTGCGAGGGTCCAACTCGGCCTCGATCTCCCCGGCGGCCAACTGCTCCAAGATGCGGCGATGAGGAACACCCAGGATCTGTGCGATCTCCGAAGGGGTGTAGAAGTTCTTCGTCATCTCCGGCTCAGAACCCGAAGAACTTCCGCCACCACGAGGGGCGCTCTGAAGGCTCTTGAGCCCCCTCGGAGGCTTCTCGTGGTTTTGTGGGTGCTTCTAGTTCGGGGATACGTTGGGTCAGGGACATGATGATGGTGTCCTTGCGACTGGCCTCCTCCTTCCAGTCCTCGGCCTCTTGCCTTAGGTACGCAATCTGGTCCTGTAGACTTTGGACCAGCGTACCCATACCAGCATCCGTACCCGTACCGGTTGCCCGATCTTGCGTGCCCAGGTACACGTATACGCGGCCGTCATCATCCTTGTCGTGTATGAGGGTACCCCGCTGGATCCTCTTGCGGATTGCCTGCTCTTTGACTCCCAGCCTGATCGCCGCCTCCGCCACCGTGACCCTGTCCGTCCTCCCCTTGTACCTATTCATGTACCCCTCGCTCGGCGAGCACGATTGCCTTTCTGTATCTATGGACACTTTGCCATGACGTACGTAGAGGTGCTACCGCCAGTTTGACCAAACGCAACATCTTGGGGCGTGCCGAAGCACTGCCTCTACGGTGTTCAGCGGCGCCAATGCGAGCCTAACCCTCTACTTTAGGTTCTATTGAAGCGGTTTAGCAGCTTAGCGTCGAGCATAAGTAGACTGAAGTAGAGCATCGTTGATCTTGTGCCCGTCCCAGGAATGTGTGAAGTTGCCCCTGTGCAGCCCAGCAGCTCACCTAACCCACGACGAATGCGATGCCCCAAATGGGCGAAGGAGGTGTATACGTGCAGCATTCTTCCGAGCAAATCATCCTCACGTGCGAAGAGTGCCAAGAGAAGCTGGTTCTTCTCGGCCCCGAAGAGGACTGGCGCTCCAGACGCGCCGTCTTCCAATGTGAATGTGGCCAGAAGCTCACCCTCGACGGCCATGCCGATAAAGAGGTCCTCGCCGCCTCCTAACTCCTCCCCCTCGTCTGACGGCGTCGGGCAGGGAGAACCTCTTCTACCGCTAGCGCAAGAACGCTAGAACTCTTTTGGGGTAATTAAAGAGGAGGAGAACATCCCGACGAGGTTCGGGAACCCGGGGAGGTCTCCCGGCCATGTTCGAGGAGCTAAAGGCCGTTCAGCAGTTAGAGCAGACGAGCCTGCTGGATCACCAGGCGGACCGCCTTGAGTGGAGGTTAGACTGCCAGTGTGTTTCACGTTGACTATAGGACCAGGAAAGACAAAATCAAGCTAGTGCCACAGTTGCCCCCCACCTAGAGCCCGCTGGTCTTGTTAAGCCGATTTCGTTGACAATTTGGTTGGGTATGCGGGGAGACGATGAACGGTGTTACTTCGCAATTTTCCCCTGCCGAGGTATAGGTTACCCACCAACCTATGCCGCCCTGTGGTGGAGCCGACGGGGATCGAACCCGTGACCTCCACGCTGCCAGCGTGGCGCTCTCCCGGCTGAGCTACGGCCCCAAAAAGCTTGCAAAGTATAGCAAGGAAGGGTTTGGTGTCAACGGGCCGGGAGGCCGGCGTTACCCCTCCCAACGTTCCTGAGGAGCGCCTCGCCAGAGGGATTCGAGGCGGTAGTAGTCGCGGGCTTCGTCGGTGAAGATATGAACTACCACGTCGAGGAAGTCCAGGCTGACCCAGGCCGAGCCCTCGTCGAAACGCCGCGAGCGGGGTCTGTATCCCTGGTCCCTCATCTTCTCCAAGACTTCTTCGACCACACGCCGCATCTGCCGCTCGGTCTCGGCGCTTGCCACCACGAAGTAGTCCGTGTAGGAGACTGCTTCTTTGAGGTCTATGATAACCACGTCCTTGGCGAACATGTCGGCCGCCGCCCGGGCCGCAGTCTTAGCCATGTGGCGGGTGAACTCGAGCTCGTCCCGGGCCTCGTCTACCTGGCCCCCAGCCGCGGACTCGTCGCGGTTCACGTTTCGTTCCTTTCAATCAAACGTCGCTCCGTTCCCTTGCTTTCTTCCGCCTTATCCTGTACGCGCCATATAACCCTCTCTCGTGGATGATCTCGTACACCCCGTCCGTCACCAGGTACCGGATGCCCCTACCCTCCACCAGCCTCCGCCGGATGCTCGTCGCCGAGATATCGACTCGCGTGCACTCGACGGGTACGATCTTGTCGAAGTTCTCTAGCACTTCTTCGAGGTGCTCCAGGTTGGAGATGTCGTAGCCGGGACGAGTGGCCGCCACCATCGCGGCCTCTTCCAGGAGTTTGTCGGGCTCTTTCCAAGAGAGGAGATTCGAAACTTCGTCGGCACCGCTGACGAAGAACCACTCGTCCCCTTCGTGGCGCTCCTTAATGAGGGGCACCGTCTCAACGCTGTACATGGCCCTCCCTGATTCTATCTCCACGCTGTCTACGAGGAACTTGTCGTTGCCTCGAATAGCGGCCTCGACCATCCGCAGGCGGTCCTCAGTACCGGCTTTGATGCTGGAGGCCGGCTTGTGTGGGGGGACGCCGCTGGGGACGAAGATCACGCGCGCGAGGCCCAAAACTTCGGCGACCTGCTCAGCGATGACCATGTGTCCTTGGTGTATGGGATCGAAGGTCCCGCCGAAGATGCCCACTCTACTCATTGCGCCTCACTGGAAGTCGAACTCCGTCTCGCCGATGCGGACCTCGTCGCCAGGTTCCGCGCCGACCCGCTTGAGTGCCGCCACCACGCCCTTCCTCTCCAGCTCACGCTGGAAGTTCGCCACGCCCTCGGGGCTGTCCCAGTCCGTACGGAGCGCGAGATGCTCGACGTTCTCGCCAGTGACCTCGTATGCGCCTTCCCCGACTTTCTCAACGCGCAGCCCTCTCCACATCGGCCGGAAGGTGCGGTGCTCCCCGGCTCCGTTGGCCTCGACGCGTTCCCGCTCGCCCAACTCCTCCCGGAGCTGCTCTTCGAGAAGATCTCGCAACGCTTTCACGCCCTCGCCGGTGAGTGCCGAGACCTGAGGGGACCTGGGGAACGTGTCCTTCAGGTACCCTCGTAGCTCGTTGTCGAGTACGTCCACCTTGTTAAGGACCACGATCGTCGGCTTGTTCGAGAGCCCGGCGGCGTGGAGTTCGGCTTGCAAAGTAGCCTCCGACCCCTCAGGGTCTTCCGAGGCATCGAGGACGAGCACGAGGAGGCGTGCCCGCGCCACGTGCCTCAAGAAACGGTTCCCGAGCCCCCGGCCCTCGCTGGCGCCGGAGATCAGTCCGGGTATGTCCGCGACGACGAACGGCTCCCGGTAGGTCTCCTCGTCGACCACGCCGAGGCCGGGGGTGAGGGTCGTGAAAGGGTAGTCGCCGACCTTCGGCCGGGCGGCGCTCAAAGAAGCGAGCAACGAGGACTTGCCGGCGTTTGGCAATCCAACGAGCCCTACGTCCGAGAGGACCCGGAGCTCGAGACGGACCTCCCTCTCCTCGCCGGGGAGCCCCTTCTCCCTGAAGGCCGGGGACTGCCGGGTCGAGGTCGTAAACGAGGCGTTGCCGCGTCCGCCCTGGCCGCCTTTCGCCACGACGAACTCGGCACCCGGCTCCGAGAGGTCGGCGAGCAGTCCGTCCTCGTCGTGGACAAGGGTGCCGACGGGGACTTCCACGATCACGTCGGCACCCCTCACGCCGGCGCGATTGTCGCCGGAGCCGTGGCGGCCACGGTCTGCCTTGATCAGGTTACGGTGGGCGTAGGGTTCAAGGGTCGAGAGATCCTCGGTGGCGCGGAAGATTACCGACCCCCCGTCACCGCCGCGGCCGCCGTCAGGGCCGCCGCGCGGCTTGTACTTCTCGCGGTTGAAGGAGACGCTGCCGTCTCCGCCGCGCCCCGCGCGGACGATGAGGCGGGCTTCATCGACGAACTGCAACGGGGCTAAAAACCCCTCAAAGGTGCGGCGTTCAGACCGTGGATCCTATCGGAGCCCTGTCCGGGGTAATCTCGTCGGGCTCGACGATGTGCGCGACACTCCTGCCGCGAGACTTGGCGAACTTCACCCGTCCCGAGACCTTGGCGAAGAGCGTGTCGTCAGAGCCCTTACCGACGTTCAGACCCGGGTGGACCTTCGTGCCGCGCTGCCTGACGATGATGCTTCCCGCGCTGACGAGTTGGCCACCGTAGGACTTTACGCCGAGCCTCTTACCCGCGGTGTCGCGGCCGTTCTTCGAAGAGCCGCCACCTTTTTTGTGAGCCATATTCCTATACCTCCAGAACCTTGATCCGGGTCCGCGCCTGGCGGTGCCCGGTCTTCTTCCTGCTATTCTTCTTGGGCCTGTACTTGTAGACGTGGATCTTCTCACCCTTGAGGTGCTCGAGGATCTCCACCCTAGCTGTCTTCTCTCCGAGGTCGAAGTCGTCCCCGTTGGCCGCGAACGCGACCGGAACCTCTAAAGAATCCCCGACCTCGCCCGCCAGGTGGTCCACGACCAGTTCTTCGTCTTTGCCGGCCCGGTACTGCTTACCGCCGACCTTTATCACCGCAAACATAAGACTACGCTCCTAAGCTCTTTGTAAACGGGGGGCACACCCGAGGAGGAATCGGCGCGCCGCGACTCTCTGGCACCACAGTATACCCGCCAAAGCTCCTCCCGACCAGTGACTCTCCCGGTCGACCATCACGCGTTCATCTCTTTGTAACCCTCTGATTTCGAGCGTATGGCGATGCTCTGCAACAACCCCAAAGAGATCACGCTCACTACCAAACTACTGCGGCCATAGCTGATGAATGGTAGCGGTATGCCAGTCACCGGCATTATTCCCATCGCCATCCCGACGTTCACGAGCACGTGGAAGAGGAAGATGGTGGCGACACCAACGGCGATCAGGACGCCGAAGCGGTCCTTCGACATGGTCGCCACGCGCAGGATCCTCCAGACGAGGACGAAGAACAGTCCCAAAAGCAGGAGACCGCCGACGAAACCCGTCCTCTCGGCCAGGTTGGAGAAGATGAAGTCGGTGTGGTCCTCGGGCAGGAAGCCCAAGTTGGCGAGCGTCGTGGCGTCGAAGCCCTTACCAGTGAGACCGCCGGATCCTATGGCTACCTTGGACTGGGCGACTTGATAGCCTTCCTCGGTGGTCGCCACGGGATCGAGGAAAGCCGTCAGGCGCGCAATCTGGTAATCCTCGAGAACTCCCATCCACAGCGCGAGCCCTGCGAGGATGCCCCCCGACGCCACGAGAGCCCCGATCTGGTAGAGCTTCGCGCCACCGATAAAGGCCATAGCGAAGAAGATGGCCCCGAACACGAGCGTGCTGCCGAGGTCGGGCTGGGCGAAGACGAGGAGAGCCGGCAGGGAAATGATGCCCAAGGACTTGAGGAAGGTTTTGTTGTCGCTGATGCGGTTATTGGCGAAGTACCCGGCTAGGACTACGACCACGAGGAGCTTGGCGAACTCCGAGGGTTGGATCTGCACGGGCCCTATGTCGATCCAGCGCTGCGCGCCCTTGGCAGCCGCGCCCATGACCATCACCGCCAGGAGCATGACGACAGTGAGGCCGTAAATGATGGGTAGGTACTGCTTGAGTCGCCGATAGTCCACGAGGACCAGCGGTACCGCCCCTATGAGCCCTACGACGAACCCCAAAGCCTGGTTCAGCGCGTAGGCTTCACCATCGTCGGAGCCCGCGACGTACACCGCGAGGATGCCGAAAGTCGTAAGCGCGAGCCCGGTCACGAGCAGTAGCGGGTCCATCAACCTGAGCCACCCGAAGGGGCCCATCTCGCCGCTAACCTTGCTCCTGCTCAGATCCAACGCTCTTCCTTCGTGGCTATCAGCCTCAGCAACCGGCCTCCCACAAAGTATGCCAGAACGGCATTCAACAGCACGTCGGCGACCACACCGCCAAACAGGTAGTTCACTACGGGTGGGCCCTCTTGCCCGGCGAGCACGGGGGCGATCAGGCTCAAGAGATCGTATGCTACCACGGCGACCGCGACCGCTCGAGCTAGGAAGACGCCCGTCTCGCCCTTCCGGCGAGTGGTTCCGATCCGTATCGAGATCGCCGCGGCGAGGACACTCCCCAGGGCCGCTATCCCGAAGTGCCCGCCGCCGAGGGCGTCGGTGAGGACGCCGCCGAAGAAGCCCAGAAGAAGCGCCTGAAGATCGCGCAAACCCATTACCGCGGCGACTACGCCTATGACCAGGATCCTTGGTCCGACCCACCCGAAGGTTAAGAGCGGTGACAGGGTAGTCTCCAAGAGCGCCGCGAGCGCCACGAGGAGCGCCGCTCGGACTATATGGCTCCCTCCCGACAAGACGTTACCGCCTACCAACCGACGATCACCCGCACCTCCTGGAGGTCGTCAGCCTGGATGGTGGGCGCGACGACTATCTTCATGTACTGCTCTATGTCCTGCGAGGTCGCCGACTCGACCGTCCCGACGAGGAGCCCCGGCGGGAAGATAAGCTCCCTATTGCCGGCGCGGCCGCTCGTGACCACGAAGTCCCCCTGCACGGCCCCGGCGTCCAGGTCCACGTAGTCCACTCCAAGGTAGCCCTCCCAGCTGGTCCTGAGGAGCCCCTCCCCGTGGGATTCCTCCTCCGAGGGACCGCCGCCAGCCGAGGTGGTCTCACCCGATTCGTCCTCCGAACCCTCTGGTGGCACGATCCGAACGCCGGCAGCGAAGTTCTGGTCGGTGATGAGGAGGACCTCGGCGGTGTTGGGGGTGACCCGGCTTGTAGTGCGCCCGACCAAGGCGTTGTTCCCCACGACGACCGGCTGCTCGGGTCCTACGCCGTCGTTGGTGCCGACGTTTATCACCACCCGATCGGTGAGCTGCCCGCCGACGGGTTGGATGACCCGTGCGAGCGGCCCGTACTCGAAGGACGGCTGCTCTCCCTGCAGGAGACTACGCAGCCGTTCGTTCTCCTGCCTCAGGCGGGCGGCCTCCGCGGCGCCTTCCTCGTACTCCAGCGCCTTCTCCTCGAGCTCCTTTTTCTGGCTCGTGTCCACGGCCCCCTCGATCCTCTCGCTTGCCGCTGAAAAGGGCGAAGTGGCCAGGTTCAGCAGCCCTCGCACCGGCCTCAAGACCTCCGAAGCACCGAGCTGGATGGTGTGCAGGGGCCCGGAGTCGCCCTCTCTCACGTAGATCGTGAACAGGGCAAGGCTCGCTACGCAGAGGATAACGAGAGTCGCGAGGCCGCTCACGGCGCTGGGCTTCTTGCTCCCCAAGGTGTCCTAGGCGGAAGAGAGGGCGCTGCGGTAGTACTCGATCTCCTCGAGGCAGCGGCCACTTCCGATGGCGACGCACATCATAGGGTCGTCCGCTATGTGCACCGGGATACCCGTCTCCCGCCTCAGGCGCTCGTCGAAGAGCCTGAGCAAGGCGCCGCCGCCCGCCAAGACCATGCCCCGATCCATGATGTCTGAGGCGAGCTCCGGTGGTGTGCGGTCCAGGGTGTCGCGTACCGCTGTCACGACCGCGTCCACGGGTATGCTGATCGCCTCCCGGATCTCCTCGCTCGTTATGACGATCGTTTTGGGGAGGCCCGTGATGAGGTCACGGCCCCTTATCTCCGCCGACTCCTCGTCGTCCAAACGGAAGGCGCTCCCGAGCTCGATCTTCAGCTGCTCGGAGGTCTGGTTCCCAATGGCAAGCTTGTACTCCTTTTGGATATAGAGCGAGATGGCGTCGTCTATGTCGTCGCCAGCGATCCTGATGGACGACTTGGTCACGATCCCGCCCATAGAGATCACCGCGACCTCGCTCGTCCCGCCGCCGACGTCCACGATCATAGACCCCTGGGCCTCGTTAACCGGCAGCCCGGCCCCGATCGCTGCCGCCAGGGGCTCCTCTATAGTGTACGCCTGCCGCGCCCCCGCGGACTCCGTCGCCTCCTTGACCGCTCGAAGCTCGACGCCCGTTACCCCGCTGGGCACACACACGACGACCCTCGGCCCGATCAGAGACTTCAAAAGCCTGCGTCGCGGCTGCGCTCTGCGGATGAAGTACGAGAGCATTTTCTCCGTGACCTCGAAGTCCGCTATGACCCCGTCCTTCAACGGCCGCATGGCCACTATGTTGCCGGGCGTGCGCCCAAGCATCCTCTTCGCGGCACTCCCCACGGCAACGACTTTGTCCGACTTGTTGTCTATGGCGACTACCGAGGGCTCCGAGAGAACGATCCCGTTCCCTTTGACGAATACCAACGTGTTCGCCGTCCCGAGGTCTATAGCAACGTCCCTACCGAACATCCCTCCAAACATCTTTAACCCCGTCCGTTCAATCGTGACGCTCCAACCCTCTGGCTAGAGCACCCCGTGTTCCTTCATACTGTAGTGACCGTCGCCCACGATAACATGGTCCAACACCTCTATACCCAGGATCTCGGCAGACTCCTTGAGCCTCTTCGTGACCTCGCGGTCCTCCCGGCTGGGCTCGACCTTGCCGCTGGGATGGTTATGCGCCAGGATTACGCTCGCGGCGCTCGCCCGGATGGCTGGCTTGAAGACCTCCCGGGGATGGACAAGTGAGGCGGAGAGCGTGCCTATGGAGACCAAGGGAGTACCCGTGACCTCATTTTTGGTGTTCAAGAGCACGACGACAAAGTTCTCCCGGTCGAGGTTGGCGATGCGCCCCCTCAGTAACCTGTCCACGTCCGCGGGCGATGATATCACGGGCCGTCCCGGGTTGCGAACCTGCCCGATCCTACGCCCGAGCTCAAGCGCCGCCAGTATGATGCAAGCCTTCGCTTCCCCGATGCCATTGACTTCTGTGAGCTCGTGCACGGAGACGTCGTAGAGGCCGTGCAGGCCGCCGGCTGCGCTTATGACTTCCCCAGCGAGCTCGACCGCCGTTTTTTCGCGGCTCCCGATCCCCACCGGGTTTCAGAAGTACAAAACGCACCATTTACTTCGTAGCCAGCAGAGGCTGGGGAGACCTCTAGTCGCATCATCCGGTAAATCCTGTTGCGCTCCTCTCCTGTGAGACTATTCAGCGCCTCTGGCACTATCTGCGACATGGACTCTAGCACGGCGACGTAATCGTTCTCAAGATCGTCCATACGCTCTCGGTGAGTCTTGAGAGCTTGTAGCTCTTGTTCGGCAGTTGTGCGGATATTCTCCAACTCATTGAGTTTGACGCCGAGTTCTTGCAGGGTCATTAACCCTGCGGCCTGCTGATCTTGGTAAGCGGCGCGGTGCCGATCGCACTCCTCAATCTTATGTGCCCAGGTCTGAGCCTCCCGCTCCGGGTTGCCAGTCTGGGCAATCTGTTCGCGCTCTATCAAGTGCTCCATGCCGCGCCGTATCGCCTCGGGATCTTGCAAGAGCCTAGATACAAAACTCCAAACAATTTCCTCGATATCGGTAGCCGTTATAGACCTTTGCGTGCAGTCGCACATGCTCCCGAGCTTCCTGCGACGGCCGCATCTGTAGTAGTGGTAAGTAGAGTTGCCCGCTCCCGACCGCGCCGTCTGAGTTGCCATAATCGAGCCACATACACAGCGCAGGATCCCACGCAGCTCCCACTCACGTGCTAAATACTTTCTCTCAGTGCTCTTGTTAGCTGCCAACGAGTCCCGAGCCTGATCTACTAGGCAACGCGGCAGATAGGCTGGCACTGGCACAGCTGTCCGCTCCTCTTTAGGACGAATCCGTGTAGTCGTGTGCTCCTTATAGAGCCGCCCGCGATTTTCCGGGGGCGAATTAGAATACCCTGTTAC
>JALZFJ010000382.1 GCA_030867425.1 Actinomycetota bacterium
GTCGTTGGGCGTCAGGCCGATCTCGGTGCAAACGCGGTGCATGCTGAGGCTCCCGTGCGAGTGGTTGGGATCACTGAGATCGTGAGCCGACTCCAGGAATCTCCGCATCAGTTCCTGTTTACTACCGGGCTCGCTCACCGCCATAACGGCTCCTCACTACTCCTTAGACGCCGAACATCCTACGCCAGAAGCATTTGGAGCGCTCGGCCTCCTCGGGGTATAAAACTCCTGGCCGTCCTAAGGGTGACATTCGGAATAAAGAACGAGGTTCGCGACTAACGAGCCGGAAGATGAGTTCACTGGTTGGTCCATTTAAGCTGAAATTCGATCTCCTCATCTTTCCCCTCTCGTTCGTGCTCGACGTTGAACTCAGCACGAGCGGGCACGTAAATCCTTTCTCCGGCCACCTGAATCTCGAATCTCTTACCTGTCTCGAGGGCGTCGGCCAGCCTGCGCAACTTCGATACGAACTCGGACGTAGAGTAGACCTTCTCGACGTCCCTGTCTCGCTCTTCGCTCATTGGTTCTCCATAGGTTCGTTCAACGATCAACCCCACAGTATCCTACCGGGTCCGAAGAGCAAAGCCAAAACCGTCAGCACAACAACCGCACGTCGCTTGCGGGTGTGGAGGCGGAAGGGGAATAGTTCATGTTCTGAGTGCCGAATGTGCTAACGGTCTTCAACTTACGCACAACTCGCTGTGACTGCGCTCCAATCTGGCTACGATGTGCCAGCAGGCAGATAAGCAGCCCTTTATTCACCGAGTAGCTGCGAGCCTTTACTCTTGGCAGCCCAGAGGAAACCCACTCGTCCTCTATCAGCTAGGCATTAGGGGGCACGGAAGAGGGGTGGAGTAAAGGCCCTGCCCCTGTCGCCGGCTGCGGTATCCACCGGACGCCTTACTTATCTTCGGTCTGGCCTATCGGGCTCACTCGCTTAGGTTCCTCTTCGCCCCTGATCGCGTCCCGACACCGTTCAAGAGCTCCCTGTCTCCCTCCTGCTCCTCGTCCCTTCTTCGCGCCGACCCGCCGGGCCAGAAGGGTTCTCCTCGAGCCCGAGAAGCTGCGCCGCGTCCGAAGCACGTGTAGGCTGCATTTGCTGCGCGTCAGGCGTGGGGAACCGTGCCCGTCACGAAAACGAAGGAGCTCCCTACACATGAACGGAAAGAACACGCTCACCGTCTGCGGCGCGCTTGTTGCCAGCGTCGTCCTTGCGGTCGCCGCCGGTGCTTGCGGGGGCGGTGGGCAAGAGGATTCAGCCGCAGACGAGCAAGTCCCGGAAAGCCAACCTTTCGCGACGGAACCCTTCGAACTCGAACCAGGCCTGGCGATCGCGACGATGACCCATTATGGCGAAGGGGACTTCGTAGTTACCCTGCTCTCGACGAACCAAGAAGAAACCGAGAGGACGTCAGGGCCTATCGAGTTCTCCGGCGGTCCAAACGACGAGCCCAATGACGAGAGTAACACGGAAGTGGCGATCGCTCTCGCGGACGAATCGGGCCCGGTCCAAGTCTCACGAGCGGTGAATGCTCCCGTCGAAGGAAGACACGTGCTCGACGTGAAGGCGGACGGGCCTTGGGAAATCGAGATTGAACAGCCACGACCTTCTAGCGCCCCGAAGACGACCAGCTTCAGTGGTGGCGACGATGCCGCCACGCCCTTCTTTTGGCTCTCGGGCGGGTTGAAGACGATCACCATGAATACCCAAGGGAAAGGAACCTCAGCACTCTCCCTGCTCGATAAAGACGGTAACGCCGTGAGCTTCTCTTCGGTAAGCGAGGGGAACGAACAATCCGACCCAAGCCTACCGTCCACCGCTTCGGCGACGGTTGACGTCCCTCAGGACGGCATCTACCTCTTCGATGTCCGATCGGACGGCCTCTGGAAAATCGAGATCGCCGAAGGGGAGCAGCCGGTTCGCGATAACGCCGAGGCACCCAGGAGCACGATTATGGGCGGCGTACCTTTGGAAACCTTTGTCAGCGCCCTGCTCGGGATCGGGCTGGCTATGACCGTACTGTTCTTAGGCTCGAGAGGTCGCGTCTGAGAGTAGGCTTCTCGGATGTCGGCGCGAGGCCCGGGGGTTTACACTGAAGAGTGGGCTCCCCGCGGCAGCCAGAATTGGTCGTGGGGTGTTTCCCGTCCCGGGCTGCCTCAAGGCCAGCCCCAGCATGCCGGAGCGGCGGACGAATCTCCTGCATGCCCTCGGGACGAATCACCCGGCCCCGTGCAGAGATCGGAAAAGGACCAGGAAAACTGGTAGGGTTAAGGGCCGTGGAACTGGCCGTAGCACTGTTCATGTGGGCCGTCGGCTCCGCTTTCGGGGCCCTCGGCCTCTCCTCATTCGAGGGCGGCGAGTGCGAAAGGGGCGAGCGCTATCTCCTTTACATGGCCTACTTCTGGTTCGTGGCCCTGGCCGCGATGGTCTCTTCTAGCGTACTCTCTGGGCGAGCGGTGCTGGTGCTGGCCTGCCTCGCGGCGGTCTTTTTCAGCGGCGCGGTGGTCGTTCCCGGCAGGCTCCTCGGCAGACGCATGAGGGAAGAGGACCTTGGTACCATGCGACGGCGCCTGTGGCGACGGTAGCTAGCGGAAGCAGCCCGGGTGCCCCTGCTACGAGTCGATAGGCTGAGGTTGGTTCGGGAAGCGGTGGTACTCCTGCTTCTTCGTAATCTGCTCCCACCCCAATGTCCCCTATCGCTCGTCCCACTCTAAGCCAGCGGCAGTCCCTTCCCGCAGGGCCTACTCAAGGCGATCGAAGGCGACGCGCTTCTCCGTCGTGAGCAGCACGCGGAACTCGGAGGTGCGTCCTTGCTCTGCCAGCGCGCGACCACCAACACCTTGTCCGCCCCTTCAGAGCTTAAAATTTCCATCGAGACAAAGCCCGAGAGCCCCTGTACGTACCCCCGGCTGCTGGCGAACCGCTCAACCACCTGCCCGGTTGCTCCTTTCTCTACCGACAGGCGGTTGAAGATGGCGATCATGAAGAGCCTTCCGTTCGTTAGTGCGCCACTACGATGCTGCTACCGCCGAGTCGTCTGACCATATTCAACGTCTTGCACACAGCGGCGACGAGTTCGCCAGCGTCGCTCCCGTGCTCCAGATATCCAGCGATCTCGGCATCTGAACGCAAATCTTCCGGACCTTCTGTCAGGTGATTCAGCACCTGCTCCGCCGGCCAGTAGGCGTCCTCGGCGTTTATGCTGGGAAGGATGACGCAGATCTCGTCGTCCCTGAACCGCGCACACAGCCTCCTCGGAAACGGCCTCCCCTACCGCGTCAGCTAGCCGCAAAAGGGTCTCTCGCACCCGCGTTATCGTCACTGCCGCCATGGCATCGGAGAAGTCCACTATGTCGACGACGAGAGCCACCCGGTCGTGTTCCTCAAGCGCCCGGGGCAGGAGCCGCCGGTTGAAGTGGTCACGGTCCGGCAAATCGGTCAAAAGGTCAGTGGTCGCCGCCCGGTCCAAGGCGTTCATCATGTTTCTGGTGGATGATCCTCTTGAACGTCTCAAGACTCGTCTCCGTGACCTAGTACGAGGCCTGCATGAGCTTTACGAAGAACAGTGACACGTCGCCCCCATCGAGCTCGGAGAGGTCTACCATCCCCTCCACGAAACGCTATACGCACTGCCTCAAGGCTGCGTAGTCCTCTATGACACCGACCGCGTCCCGCCTCATGCTGATGACCGGAGATGTCCTCGATCAGAACCCGGATCGCCCCCTCGCGACTGAACCCCTCGAGCGGCGTCGGACTCCGCAGAAGCTGCGTGAAGACTATCTGGAGGCGCCCGACGCCCTCCACGAGATGCGGATTATAAGTTTTCGTCGGCCCCCTCGCATCCTGCCACGCTGCCAGCACGTCGGCAGGCTGGCCTTATCTCGTCCGCGACTCGTGTAACGGTACTCACGTTTTGCAGTATAAAACGACCCGAGGATCTTCATTGGCGTGAAACTTTTCGACCTCCCGCGCGTATATACCCTCGATGTCACAAACGGCGGAGAATGACCGACGAAAAAGGATGTTTACATGATGCGAAAAGTCGGTATAAACTAAGAGTAGTTTTTGAAACTGGTTTTGAAGATAATATTCGCGTGGGAGGGCCGGTAATTGGCTACGAGTCTAGAGAAAAGTGCGGAGAACACCAGGGCAGCGCGAGAGGCCGAGACGCCGGAGCTCCTGGCGAAGTACTTGAGGCACATCGGGCAGGGTAACCTCCTCACGCACGAGGAGGAGATAGATCTCTCCAAGCGCGCCAAGCAGGGCGACAAGAGGGCCAGGAAACGGCTTATAGAGAAAAACCTGAGGCTCGTCGTCAGCGTCGCCAAGAAGTACCGTGGCTACGGACTGCCCTTCGAGGACCTTATCCAGGAGGGTAACATAGGGCTGATGAAGGCAGTTGAGAAGTTCGACCCCGATAGGGGCTTCAGGTTCTCGACTTATGCAACGTGGTGGATAAGGCAGGCGGTGCAGAGGGCTGTAGCGGACAAGGGCAGGACCATAAGGGTCCCCGTGCACATGACCGAGAAGATAAGGAAG
>JALZFJ010000390.1 GCA_030867425.1 Actinomycetota bacterium
CTGAAGATACGGTACCTGGGCGACATACCCCGCGAGACACCCTTCTTTAGCCTCTCGGTCTCCATCTTTATGGGGCGCCTTCCAGGGCGTTCTGGCGCTCGTGAGCGAGCTCGACCACGCGCGAGACGACCCCCTCCAGAGAGAGGTCTGTGGTGTCGAGGACCACGGCGTCGGGGGCGGACTTTAAGGGGGAGACTTCGCGCTCGGAGTCTCGCTTGTCGCGCAACCGCATAGCCTCGGTGATGCGTTCGAGCTCTGTTTCGCGGCCGGTCTGGAGGGCTCGGCGACGGGCCCTTTCTTCTGGAGAGGCCGAGAGGAAGATCTTCAGTCTCGCGTCAGGCAGGACCACCGTCCCGATGTCCCTCCCCTCGACGACCGCACCGCCGGAGGCTTCGGCTTTCTTGGCCGCCACCCGCTGCCTCTCGACGAGGACACGCCTGAGCTCCGGATGGGCGCTGACCTTGGAGGCGGCGGCGGAGACCTCGGGGGTACGCAACGCCTCTTCGGGGATTGGCTCCCCGTCGTAGAGAACGCCGTCCGGCGTGAGGTCCACGCCTGCGCCCGTGGTCGCGAGCGCGGTTCCGTCGTCAAGATCCAGGCCCTCTCGGAGCGCCACGAGCGCGACGGCCCGGTAGGTCGCCCCCGTGTTCAGGTTGACAATCCCTAAACGCTCGGCGACGGCCCGGGCGACCGAGCTCTTGCCGCTGCCAGCGGGGCCGTCTATGGCTACCAAAAGTCCGCCCATCCGAGAGGAAAGTATATCCGATGGGCCGCCCGAGAAATTTTACAACGACCCGAGGAGCTTGAAATACTCGGGGAGCGTCTTGGTCACGCAGGACGGATCCTCTACGCGGATGCCCGGAACTACGAGTCCCACGAGGGAGAAGGCCATCGCCATCCGGTGGTCGCCGTAGGTGTGTATGAGGGCCGGTTTCACCTCTCCGGGTGTTATCCGCAACCCGTCGTGGCGCTCCTCGACCTCGACGCTCAGTCGCCTTAGCTCCGCGGATACGGCGGCGATGCGATCGGTCTCCTGCTTACGGGTGTGGGCAACGTTGGTTATGGTCGTCGGCGTCGAGGCGAAGGGCGCCATGGCAGCTAAGGTGACCATGGTATCCGAGATCTCATTCATGTCCGCCTCGATCCCCCGCAGTTTCTCGCGTGGTCCCAGAACCTCGACGAAGTCCGCCCTGACCTCCACGTCGCACCCCATCTTTCGGAGCACCTCTACGAACCGGAGATCCCCCTGCGAACTAGAGGCTCCCAGGCCCGGTACCTTGACCCGGCCACCGGTCAGGGCCGCCGCTGCGAAGAAGTACGAGGCCCCAGAGGCGTCGGGTTCCACGGCGTAGTCTCGCGCCCCATAAACCCCTAAGGGAACGGAAAACTCGCCGTCGCCCTCCTCGACCTCGACCCCGAAAGAGCGCATCACGCCGGTCGTGATGCCGACGTAGGGCCGCGAGACGAGCTCGCCTTTCACCCGTAGCTTCACAGGTTCTCGAGCATACGGTGCGGCCATGAGGAGACCGCTCAAAAACTGGCTGCTCTCCGTCCCCCGCACACTGACGGCTCCACCCCGAATGCCACCGCCGCGAACGAAGATCGGGAACCTCCCTTCTTCCCCAATATAGCCTATCTCAGCCCCCAGAGAGCGCATGGCCTCGACGAGGTCCGAGACCGGTCGCTCCCGCATCCTCTCCACCCCATCCACCGAGTAAAGCCCCTCCCCCAAAGCCAGAACCGGCGGCAAAAACCTCGCCACCGTCCCCGCGTTCCCCACGAACACCTCCGCTCCGCTTCTCGGTATTATGCCCCTTTGTCCTCCGATGGTGGCTGTTCCGCCCTCGCGGTCGGCCCGGACGCGGAAGCCGAGGCGGACCAGGGCGTCCATGAGCCAGTAGGAGTCATCGGAGAAGAGGGGGTTTTCGGTTGTGGAGGCGCCGTCGGCCAGGGCGGCTATGAGCAAGACCCGGTTCGTGATGCTTTTCGATCCCGGCACCCGGACAGTCGCGTCCACAGGGCGGTTTATGGGCTTTATCTCGATCTCGTCGGGGAAAGCGCCTCGCACGTCTTCGACCGCGAAGTCGCTCCCCGGGATGCCGCGGACCGGCCTCACCTTAGAGCCTCGATCTCTTGTTCCGTCAGCGGGCGGTGGCAACCCTCGGGGAGGGAGCCGAGCCTTACCGGACCGACGCGCACGCGCCTCAAGGAGATCAGGCCAAGCCCCACCGCGGCGCAGGCCTTGCGTATTATGCGATTACGACCCTCGTGGATGGTGAGGTTGAGGGTGGTAGTCTCCCCCGTGCAGCGGAGGTTGTCGAGCTTCGGGGGGAGCATCCCGCCATCCTCGAGCTCGGGTCCGGAAGCCAGGGCAGCGAGGCGCTCTTCGGGAATGGGGTTCTTCAAGGTCAGCTCGTACTCCTTCTCCACCTCGGAGGAGGGGTGGGCGACGCGGTGGGCGAAAGCTCCGTCGTTGGTGACGAGGAGGAGGCCGGTGGTGTCGGCGTCGAGGCGGCCTACGGGGACGAGTCCGGGCACGTTCTCGGGCACGAGTTGGGCGACCGTCGGACGGTTGCGTTCGTCCTTGAGTGTCGTCAGGTAGCCTTTGGGTTTGTTCAGGGCTAGGTAAGCGTACGATTCGGGGAGCTCCACGGGGCGGCCGTCGAGGAAGACGCGGTCGTCGGGGACAACGCTCTCGCCTATCGACGCGGTCCGGCCGTTGATGCGCACCCGTCCCGAAAGGATAAGGTTTTCTGCTTTGCGGCGGGAGGGAGCGGCGCCGCTCCGGGCAAGGAAGGCTTGGAGGCGCACCTTTACCCGGTTCCTTTCGCCGGGGCGTTTTTTGGCTGGGCATTCGCGAGGCGCTCCCGGACGCGCTTTACGTCTTCGGGGTCTACGAGGTCGTCGAGGGCAGGGAAATCGTTCCGGCTCTCGGCGCCGGCTGCGAGGAGGAAGTCCTCGGTGATGTCGAGGAGGGCTGGTGCGCCAGGCCTCGTCTCTTCGCGACCGGCCTCGACGAGGAGGTTTCGGTCGAGTAGGTTGCGGACCACAGCGTCGGAGTTTACGCCGCGGGTGGCGCTGATGCCGGTACGCGTCAAGGGACCCAGGTAGAGGACCAAAGCGAGGACCTCATAGGCGGCGCCCGAGAGCGGGGCCGGACGGGCTTCTTTGCGGAACCGCTCGACGGCCTCCGCGCAAGAGGGATTCGTCGCGAGCTGAAAGCCTCCGGCTACCCGACGGAGCACGATGCCGGAGGAATTTTCAGTATAGCGTCTCTCCAGCTCCTCAATCGCCGCCCGCGCCTCGGGTTCGTGAAGAGCAGTGGCCGAGAGGAGGGCCGAAAGCGTCACGGGGCGGGGGCTCACCAGGAGGATGGCCTCGACCAGCGCGGTCGCACCCCGTCCGGCGTCATCGTTCCTCTGATCGTTCATTCTTTGGGTTCGAGGGTCAGAGGGCCAAAGGGTTCGGGTTGGGAGAGGGCCAGACGACCCTCGGAGGCCAGAGAGAGTACGGCGGCGAAGGCGACGGCGGAGCGGAGGCGATCCATGTCGCGCACCAGGTCCTCGAAAGAGAGGGGCCCGCGAGCCAGGGAAGAGCGGATCAGGGCCACCAGCTCCTCTACGGTGACCGTGATCGGACCAAGGTGTCCCACCTCGGGCTCTGCCGTGCGCCCGAAGGCCCGCCGAACCGTCTTGCCGAGCCGGTCGGGGCTCACGTGGAGGCGTCCTGGTCGGGGGCGGAGGGCGTGGCCGGTCGGGTAGAAAGCGACGTTCCTCGCGAAACGTTCCTTGAGCGCTTCAGCGCCGTGCCGGATCTTGAGGTACGTCACGAGGCGCTCTTCGAGGTCTTCCAAGGAGAGGGCTCCCTCGTCGGCCTCTTCCCCTCCCTCCTCGAAGACAGGTGCCAGGGCGCGGCCCTTCAGGAGTACGAGGGAGGTCGCGGAGTCCACAAAGTCGGTGTCGCGTTCCAGGGCGCTAGGGGTCGGCGATTGTGGCGAGGAATAGGTGTTCCGATACAGGGCCACCAGCTCGCTCAAAGGGACCTCAAAGATCTCCAGCTCGTCCTTGAGAATCAGGGTCAGAAGCCCCTCGTAAGGCCCAGAATACGCGTCGAGCTCAATGGTGAAGGACGCCAAGGCGTGTTCTCTAGGCTCCGCCCCTTCCGAGCTCCTCACCAGGCCTCCGCGTGGAGGGGGAGGACGGATTGGAGGGGATGGTAGTCCATGGCGTACGCGCGGGCCAAGTCGTCGCTGACCGTGCGCCCCTCTACCACGGCAACTCCGCGAGAGAGGCCCTCATCGGAGTTCAAGGCGTCCACGAGGCCGCGGGTCGCCACCTTTCGGACGTAGGGTAAGAGGGCGTTCGAGAGGGCACGCGTAGCAGTCACGGAGACCGAGGCGGGGACGTTCTTGACGCAGTAGTGTACGACGCCCGATTCGACGAAGACGGGATCGGAAAAGGTGGTGGAGCGCGAGGTCTCGACCGAGCCGCCCTGATCTACGTCGACATCCACGATGACGCTTCCTTCCTTCATCGCCCCGACCGTCTCGCGGTCCACGAGCTTCGGGGTTTTAGAGCCGACGACCTGGATGGCGCCGATCAGGAGGTCAGCTTGGGGTACGATCTCGCGTATGCTCATGCTGCTCGCCGCCAGGGTGGTCACGCCCCCTAAGCGCATGCCCTCAAGGCGCCTCAGGCGGTCGAGGTCGCGGTCCACGACGACTACCTCCGCCCCCAGGCCACTCGCGACGCGGGCAGCTCTCGAGCCGACGATCCCCGCCCCGAGGATAACCACGCGGCCCGGACGGACGCCGGCAGCGCCGCCCAAGAGGATGCCGCGTCCTCCAGAGGAGCGTTGGAGGTAGTGGGCGCCTATCTGGGGGACAAGGCTGCCGGCGATCTCGCTCATCGGCGTTAGTATAGGGAGCGCGTCTTCCGCTCCCCGAACGGTCTCCATAGAGAAAGCCACGCACCGTGACGTAAGAAGGGCCCAAAGCAGATCGCAATTTACCGAAAGAGAGAGGAAAGCGAAGACGATCAACCCCCCCTTGAGGTAGTCGTACTCTTCGGCCACCGGGCCGAAGACCTTGGCGACGAGCTCGGAACCGCGCCAGACGTCCGCCGCCTCCGACGTAAGCCTGGCTCCGGCCGCCGCATACTCTTCGTCCGGGATCGCTGCCCCCTCGCCGGCCCCAGTCTCGACGAGGACCCGGTGTCCGGCACGCGCGAGCTCGTACACCGCGTGCGGCGTGAGGGCGACCCTGCTCTCCCCGGGCGTCAGCTCTTTGACGACCCCGATCCTCACGGAGTTTCCTCAAAGATCTCGATGAAGTCACCTGTACCAGCTCGTCCCATACCTCGAAAGGTTACCTTGAAGGAAGCCGATGATCCAGCCACGCCAGAGCGCGGCGAAGACGGGTGCACGGCCGCTACCGGGGGTACGACCACCGCCACGCGGGGTGCGCCAGTAGAAAGTTCTCCAAGGTCTCTTCGTAGCCCCCAGTCCCGACCGAGGCGTCGGCGTCGGAGACAGGCGTCCAGGAGGGGCCGAAGCTTACAGGGAGTTTGATGCTTTGCAGCTGCCGGGCCAGCCTTTCTACTAGGGCGGCGGGTGTTACCGTGGGAGGCACCAGGCGAACGGCGCGGGTCTCGAGTACGGCCTCGGTGAGAGCAGCGTAGTTGGTGACGGAGCGCAAAGTGCGGTCCAAGGCCCCGGTCAACTCCTCGGCGTAGAAGGCGCGTATCTCGCAGGAGATCTTACGCGTGGCCGCCACGGCGTCGTTGGTTTGGACGAGGGAATAGAGTCTGGCCTCGGGCGCCAAGTCGCCCAGTAGTATAGAACTGGCCGGTATCTTTTCGCCGGGACACCAGCTGAGGGTGGCTTCGAAGAATACAGCGCCGGCGTTCCTCGTAGAGATCCTGCCCGCGGGCTCTTCGGGGAGCAGCGCGAGTATGCACCCTTTGCTCGCCGCCTTCAGCGGACGTTCCGCTCCCCGACCGGTGCGGGTTGACGGGTGGTCTTCTCCGCCTCGCTGGCCTTCCCCAGGCCGTGGCAGGCCTCAATGAAGCCCCTGAAGAGGGGGTGTGGCCTTAAGGGCCGGCTCTTGAACTCCGGGTGGAACTGGCTCCCGACAAAGAACGGGTGGCCCTTGAGCTCGGCCATCTCGACGAGCCGGCCGTCGGGGGAGGTGCCGGAGAAGACCATCCCTGCCTGAGAAAGGGCATCCCGGTAGCCGTTGTTTACCTCGTAGCGGTGGCGGTGGCGCTCGAAGACTAGCTCCTCACCGTAGACGCTATCCGCCAAAGTGCCCGGCGAGATCCTGCACGGGTAGCGACCGAGGCGCATCGTCCCGCCCAAGGGCACGCCGACCTGATCTGGCATGATGGCTATGACCGGGTGCGGAGTGTCCTCGTCGAACTCGGTCGAGTTGGCCTTCTCCAGGCCCACCGCGTGGCGGGCGAACTCGACTACGGCAGTCTGCATCCCCAAACACAGTCCGAGGTACGGGATCTCCATCTCCCTCGCGTAGCGGGCGGCTTCTATCTTCCCCTCTATACCGCGGGTGCCGAACCCCGGCAAGACCAGGATCCCGTTCACACCCTTCAGGCGATCCTCGGCAGCCGTCTGGTCGGTGAGGTCCTCGGCGTCCACCCAGTCTAGCTCGACCTTCACGCCGTGCGCCCCGCCCGCGTGCCCCAAAGCCTCCACGACCGAGAGGTAAGCGTCCTGGAGCTTCACGTACTTGCCGACGATGGCGATTCTCACGTACTCTTCGGCCGAGAGCATCCTGTCCACAAGCGCCCGCCACTCGGCGAGGTCCGGGCTCGGTGTGGGAAGCCCGAGCTTCTCTAGGACCAGCTCGTCTAGGCGTCCCTCGTGGAGGGTGAGGGGTATCGAGTACAAGGTCGGGGCGTTCTCGGCGGGGATCACCGAATCGAGCTCCGTATCGGAGAAGAGCGAGATTTTCTGCCGGACGTCCTCGTCTATCGGTCTGTCGGCCCGGCAGATGAGGACGTCCGGCGAGATACCGATCTCACGCAGCCTCTGCACCGAGTGCTGGGTCGGCTTGCTTTTGAGCTCCCCGGCGGCCTCGATGTACGGCACGTAAGAGACGTGCACGTAGAGCACGTTCGACCGTCCGACGTCGTTTCGGAACTGCCTTATCGCTTCCAGGAAGGGGAGGCTCTCGATGTCGCCGACTGTACCCCCTATCTCGGTGATGACAATGTCCTTGTCGCGCCCCAGACGGCCGATGCGGTTCTTGATCTCGTTTGTGATGTGCGGGATCACCTGCACGGTGGCCCCGAGGTAATCGCCTCGCCGCTCGCGCTTTATGACCTCCCAGTAGACGCTCCCGGTGGTCACGTTGGAGAGCTTGCCCAAGTTCTCGTCCAAAAAACGCTCGTAGTGCCCGAGATCCAGGTCCGTCTCGGCACCATCTTCGGTGACGAAGACTTCGCCATGCTGGTAGGGGTTCATGGTGCCGGGATCTACATTTATGTACGGGTCGAACTTCTGCAGCACCACCCTGTAGCCCCGGCTCTTGAGGAGCATCCCCAAAGCCGCGGCGCTCGTCCCCTTCCCGATCGAGGAGACCACGCCGCCCATTACGAAGATATACTTGGTATCCACTACCGGTTCTGCCAAATTAACCACACCTCCAGTGGTCCAGCCCGCACAGACGTCTTCGTAAGGAACCCCGCCTCAGCATCTATTAAGTGCATGATACGCTCCTTAAGGCCAAAATAAAATAGCCAAGAGCTCCGACCACCGCAACACGTCAGGACCTCCGGGCACATGGCGAAATGCTTCGCGCCATGTTCACGCTCCCGGCGAGCACACGCTGCAATCCTCGCTGCCAACTGTCC
>JALZFJ010000417.1 GCA_030867425.1 Actinomycetota bacterium
GGCATCGAAGGCATCGGCTCGGTGATGACCAGCTCACCAACCTCGTCCACGAGCGAGTTCCCCTCCTCGTCGTAGGCCTCGACCTTCGCTCCCAAGGAGCGGGCCTGCAGCTCCCCGGAGCGGACCGGCAGGAGAGGGACGCCCCCGACGAAAGCCGTGCACAGGTCCGTGCCACCGCTCGTCGAGAAGAGCCAGAGGTCTCGCTTCACGTTCTCGTAGATCCAGTCGAAGCCCTCTGGCGGTAGAGGCGAGCCGGTAGACCCTATGCTCTTCAGCGCGGAGAGGTCGAAGTTGCGCCCGGGCTCTATACCCGCTTTCATGCACGAGGTGAGGTAGCCCGCGCTCGTCCCGAAGCAGGTCATAGCGGTCTCCTGTGCAAACTCCCAGAGGGCGTTCATATCCGGGTAACCAGGGTTGCCATCGTAGGTGAGGATAGTCGAGCCGACCAGAAGACCGCTCACCAAGAGGTTCCACATCATCCAACCCGTCGTCGTAAACCAGAAGAACCTGTCCTCGGGCTTGAGGTCTATGTGGAAGTGTATCTTCTTTAAGTGCTCCAATAGAATGCCGCCGTGCCCCTGCACTATGGCCTTCGGCAACCCGGTGGTCCCGGAGGAGTAGAGCACCCACAACGGGTGGTCGAACGGCACCTGCTCGAAGGCCAGCTCTGCCCCCTCGTTCCCGGAGAGCAACTGGTCCCAGAAGACCACGTTTTCGAGGGCGCTCGTGTCCGGCTCCTCGGTGAGATACGGCAGGACGACGGTCTTCTCTAGCGCGGGAATCTCCTCCTGGAGGCGCGCCGCGACCTCGGTGCGGTCGAAGTCTTTGCCGCCGTAGCGGTAGCCGTCGACCGCAAGTAGCACCTTGGGCTCTATCTGCGCGAAGCGGTCGACCACGCTCCCCACCCCGAAGTCCGGCGAACAACTGGACCAGACGGCCCCCAAAGACGCGCAGGCGAGAAAGGCGATCAAGGCCTCCGGCACGTTCGGCAGGTACGCAACGACCCTGTCACCACGCTCAACCCCCAAACCTTTAAGACCCTCGGCTAGAGCGCCGACCTTGTCCTCTAGTTCTCGCCAACTGGTCTCCGAGAGCTGCCGGAGCTCCGATTGGTGCAGAACAGCCGGCTCGTCATCTTTCGCGTTGCTGAAGACGTGCTCGGCGTAGTTGAGCTCCGCCCCCTCGAACCATTTGGCGCCGGGCATCTCGCGGCCGCTGAGCACCCGCGTGTACGGCTTCGAGGCCCGCACGTCGGAGTACTCCCAGATGCTGGCCCAGAACTCCTCAAGCTCGGTCACCGACCACTCCCACAGCTCCCCGTAATCGTCGAAAGAGAGGCCCTTCTCCTTCTCCAACCACTCCATGTAGCGGGAGATGTTCGCGATCTCCTTGAACTCTTCGGAGGGCTCCCAGAGCAGTGTCCCTTCGGTTGCTTCGGTCATGCCATTTCCTTTCGCTGAGGTTTGGGACGCGTTCGCTACCACTGGGCGGTCGCCGCGCCGTCCATCGTCAAGGAGGCCCCACTGATGAACGACGCCTCCGGAGTGCACAGGAAGGCGACGAGCTCGGCGACCTCCTCGGGCTCGACGAGGCGTTTGATCGCCGGCCCCGTCAGCATCACCTTCTCTATGACCTCTTCTTCCGGGATGCCGCGCATTCTGGCCTGATCGGCGATCTGGCTCTCCACCAACGGCGTCCTCACGTATGCAGGGCAGATGCAGTTGGACGTCACCCCCTTGGGTCCGCCCTCCAGCGCCACTACCTTCGAGAACCCCTCCAGCCCGTGCTTCGCCGAGATGTACGCCGCTTTGTGAGGGGAGGCCCGCAAGCCGTGCACGGACGAGATGTTGATCACGCGCCCCCACCCCTTCTCGTACATGTCCGGCAACGCCTTTTGCACAAGCCTGAAAGGCGCTTCCAACATGAGTCGCAGTATCATGGAGAAACGCTCGGGCGGAAACTCCTCGATAGCCGCGACGTGCTGCAAACCCGCGTTATTCACGACGATGTCCGCCTTGACCTCCAGGGCGTCGAGCACCTCGTGCTTGGAGAGGTCCGCCTGCATCGCCTCGCCGCCGATCTCGGCCGCCACCTTTCTCGCCGTGTCGCCGTTCAGGTCGAGCACGGTAACAGCCGCGCCCGCCCGGGACAGCCTCTCGGCGCAGGCACGTCCGATCCCGCTCGCCGCTCCGGTGACCAGGGCGCTGCGCCCTGTGAGGTCCACCCGAACGGCCGCCGGTCTCGAAACTACGGAAGACTCACCCATGATCCTCCTCGTTCGAAGAAGTTGCTGGTCCCCACCAGGCCTCTAAACCGGAATAGACCCGGTAAGACTCAGTATAAGACAAGCCCTTGATAAACGACAGGAAAGGGCGGCTCCTACCGTCGAGTACCTATGGCCTACGCTCGTGAAGTAATTTGCGCCAGCTCCTCGGCAGCGGCTTCGCCGGCAATCTTGCCGAGTACCGTGGCCGCCAGGAGCCCGTTGCCACTGGAGTAGCCTCTGTAGCCCTTCCCGCTGACGCCCACTGCCGTCCCGCCGCCGGCGTAGAGTCCCGAGATGCGTGAGCCGTCGGGACGGAGCACCCGGGCGTGGGTGTCTACCTTGAGGCCGCCCTGGGTGTGAAAAAGTGCTCCGCGCACGTGGATGCCATAGAACGGTGGCTCGAGCGGACCGTCCTCGAGCTCCTCGCGACCGAAAGGATCGGGAGCTTCGCCGCGGGCGGAGCGGTTGGTCTCCTCGACGGTCTTAGCTAAAGGGCCAGCGGGCAGCCCGAAGGTCGCGGCCAGATCCTCCAAAGTCTCAGAACATACGACCTTGCCGGCTTCAATGACCTCTTCGAGACGAGTGCCACGCGAGGCTTCGTAGACCACTTTGTCGAAGATCTCCCACGCCTCTCCGCCGGGC
>JALZFJ010000059.1 GCA_030867425.1 Actinomycetota bacterium
TCCTGGCTAACCCTATGAGGAACTTCATCTTGGTGATCAGGCGTATCTGTGCTTGGTTGTTGCCGAGCACGTGTGCAGGCGTCTTGAAGAACTGGTCCCTGACCAACTCCACATCCCGGTAGACGAACACGTTCTCCCACGGCACGAACACGTCCTCGAAGACGACCAGCGCATCGCTCTCGTCGAAGCGAGTCGAGAGGGGGTAGTCGAAGGCACTCGGCTGCCCGATGGCATACGGCCGCCGGCAGTACAGCTTCAAGCCTGGGGTGCCTATCGGAGTTGCGAAGGAGATGGCGTAGTCCTCATCACCCGGCTTGAGGGGCTGGATGCAACTGACGAAGAGGTAATCCGATATAGGGCCGCCAGTATCGAGCATCTGAGCCCCTCGGACGATGATCCCGTCGTCTCTCTCTTCGTAGGCTCCGACTTGTGTGAAGGCATCTTCCTGGCCCTGCGCTGTCTTGCTCCTATCGACTTGCGGCGGGATGATGGTGTAGGTTACGTACAGGTCCTCGCGAATTATCGTCTGGTAGAAGCGTCTGACATTGTTAGCAAAGGAGTCACCCGCGCTGGCGAAAACCTCGGGGGCGCTGGCGAAACCCGCGATGAAGCTGCCGACGTGGTCGGGGCTTCGGCCCATGAGGCCGTTCGTTATCTTGGCCCAAGACAAGATAGCTTGGCGCCTCTGCTTAAGATCCTCAGAATCACGAGGAATCATGAAGACCTTGTTCGCTTCGGTCCCAGTCTCCGGGTCTGTAAAGACCATGTCGTTGGACGGATCGAGAGCCGTATCGTACAGGGAGGCCGTAGTACGGACGGCTCCGCTGAAAGCTGGGTGTTCCGCAACAGCGCGAACTTTCTCACCATTTATGTAGACTTGCCGACCATCCTCCAAAGACTCTACATACTGGCTACCGCCCCGCATCAGGTTCCTCCTCTTTCTCTTCCTCGCCTTGGTAAGGAATGGCAACAGACGTTGACCTACACATTAGTTTGGTAGGCTCCTCGAAGTGTTCTACACGGTACACGTAGCTTTAGAGCTTGCGGCAATAGGCGAAGGACTACAATGAGTTCGAGCTTCAAGGCCGCACCAACTTGCTAAATAATCGAGCGACTTGTGCCTCTTTGCACGCCGACACACTTCCTATTGGCGTGGGCCCTGAAGGGCGACCACTGATCGCGTTATGCATATCGGCACCACAGCATGCTCTTGATCGCCTATTCTGTAGGTTGCTCTTCTAGCCACCGCTTTCTATCTCTGTTTGGTGGTCGGAAGATTGCTGCAGCTGCTGCAGTATCCTCTCCGGGGCGAGGAAGCTGTCCGTGATGTGCCCACCGAAGGGGGCCAGCGCGTTATCCACCGCGTTGGTAGCGGCGATGAGCGGAGACCCGCCCCCCTCCCCTCCACCGCGCGTTCCAAGGGGTGTGGCTGTGGAAGGCGTCTCGAGATACTCGACCTCAAACTCCGGGAAATCTGCTGCCGTTGGTGCCCAGTAGTCCTTGAAGGTGGATGAGAGTAGCTGGCCCTCATCGTCGTAATAGAGGTTCTCATACAGGGCTGCTCCGAGCTGATGACCTATGGCACCGTGGATCTGACCTTCTACGATGAGGGGGTTCAGGCGCCGACCGAAGTCGTCCATCACAACTAGCCTATGAACCTTTACCTTACCGGTCCCAGCGTCTATCTCCACTAGCGCTAGGGTTATTCCGTAGGAGTAGGTAAACGAGAAGTTGCCGCGCTTATTCGCCTCGGGCATGTCGAACTTCGGCCGATAGACATAGTGGGTATACAGGCCAGCCTCCAGATCCTCCGGCAGCCGCGCCAGGTCGCGCCAGGCGACGTGGGCGATCTCCCGCAGCGTCATAGAGCGGTTGGTGCCGCGAACCCGAGCCTGACCGTCGGCCAGCTCGATGTCATCCTCGGCTACCTCCATCAGGTGTGCCGCGATCTTGACGATCTTGTCGCGGATCTGGCGGCCCGCCCCGTACACGGCCCCCGCTCCGACGATGGCAAAGCGGCTGGCGTAAGTTCCCGAGAATGCGGTGTAGGCATGCGTCGCCGAATCGAAGCCTGGTGCCACGCGTATATCATCTGGGGTAATGCCTAGCTCGTCGGCCACGATCTGGGCGCAGGTCGTCTCGAAGCCCTGGCCCTGAGGGACCGAGCCGGTTGTAACCAGGATGCCGCCTGTCTCGTCGATGCGGATCGAAGCCGCTTCGCTGTCGCCGGAGGTCTGGCGTTTCGGGTCGATAACGCGGATTACTGCGGCGTTGATTGGGCAGCCGTCCATGCCCATGCCGACACCGATGCCCATTATGCGCCCCTGCTTGCGGGCCTCATCGCACTCACGTTTGGCACCCTCATAGTCGAACGTCTCCATGGCGCGCCGCATCATGCCGGGATAGTCGCCCCCGTCTAGCCGGCATCCGCTCACGTTCTCATAGGGCATCTCGTCCGGCTGCACGAAATTCTTCATGCGAACTTCGACCGGGTCCATGCCAAGCTGCCTCGCCCCGCAGTCGATGAGCCGTTCGATCAGGTAGCACTGTTGCATTTTGCCGTAGGAGCGGTTAGGACCGACGACAGCCTTGTTGGTCACCACCGTGCTGATGTCCATCTTGAGATTGCGGATTTTGTACCCCACCGTCGCGTGGCGGATGAAGTTGATCGCGCCGATCGGCTCGCGCCGCATATAAGATCCCTCATCGTGCACGGCGCGGGCCCGCACGCCGAGGACAGTACCATCGCTGGAGAGTGCTATCTCGCCATCGTAGAGTACCTCGTTGCCGTGGGTGCTGGCTTCAAGGTGCTCGCTGCGCGTTTCGACCCACTTTACCGGACGCCCCGTCTTCTTGGCGAGCAGTACAGCTGCTACCAGGTACGGGTAGCTGTTGTTCTTGATCCCAAACCCACCGCCTATATCAGGGCAGATGAACCTGATATTCTCGCTCGGCATGCGCAGCGGCTTGGAGATGAACGGGATGTTGAGCATCGGCCGCTGGTTATTGCTCCAGACCGTCGCCGTGTCGCTTATGGGTTCGTAAGAGGCGATCACGACCGTGTTCTCCAGTGGGGCTGAGGTGAAGCGGTGGAAGTGCAGCCGCTCCTTGACCACCACGTCCGCATCCCGAAATGCGCTCTCGACATCCCCGTAATCGAATACATCGTTCCAGACGACGTTGGACGGTAAGTTGGGGTGTACCTTGGGCGAGTCGGGCTCCATGGCCTTCTCGACGTTGGTGACGGCCGCCAGTGGCTCATATTCAACCTCCACAAGCTCGGCTGCATCCGCCGCCAAGTAAGGCGTCTCTGCCACTATCGCGGCCACCGCTTCTCCGGCGTGCTTGGCCGTGTCCACCGCCAAGCAATAGTCCCGAAGCTGATCGAATGGGGCCCTGATGGACTCGTCGAAGGGGTCGGTCATCTCTTTGACCTCTTCGCCGGTCAAAACGGCGAAGACTCCGTCCATCTCCAGCGCCTTGCTGGCGTTGATCCCGACGATGCGAGCGTGCGCGTAGGGCGAGCGTATGAACACCGCGTGAAGCATTCCGGGCAGCGTCACGTCGTCAGTGTAGTTACCGTGACCAGTCAGGAAGCGGAGGTCCTCCTTGCGTCGGACGGGCTGGCCCACCCACTTTTTGCCCTGTCTCTCTTGCGCCGGTGCTTTCTCCGTCGTCATATAGTCTCCAAATCTAGCGCGGGCCTTTCCGTGTAGGCCCGGGCGAAGGTTTACCTTAAGCCCTTACGTTTCGGAAGGCCCTTTCCAGAGAGCCTACCCCCAATCACCGGCCTTGCCGCTCTTCGAGGCCGCCTCGATAGACTCGATTATGTTCTGGTAGCCCGTGCAGCGGCAGATGTTGCCCGAGATGTCTGCCCGGATCTCCCCGCGCGTTGGGGTTGGGTTGCGGGAGAGGAGTTGTAGGCCGGACATGATCATGCCGGGCGTGCAGTAACCACACTGGAGTCCGTGATGCTCGTGGAACGCCTGCTGCAACGGGTGAAGCTCTCCATTCTTCGCTACACCTTCGATGGTCCTGATCTCGTGCCCTTCTGCCTGAGGGGCAAATATAGTGCAGGACTTGATCGAGCGCCCGTCAAGATGCACGGTGCACGCGCCGCAGTTGCTGGTGTCGCAACCCACGTGTGTTCCCGTGAGCTTGGCCAGCGTGCGGATAAAGTCTACCAGCAACATGCGTGGCTCTATCTCCGCCGTGTAGCTTTCGTCGTTGATTCTCAACGTTACCTGCCGCTTAGGCATACTCTACCTCCACAGTCTCGCCCTTCGCGCGCCGCGCGGCTATATCCAACGCTCGACGGAAGAGACTCTTCGTGACCTCTTTACGGTACTCTGCCGATCCTCGGATATCCGAGATAAACTCCGTGCACTCTGAAACCTCCTCAGCGGCCTGTCGGAGTAGCTCTTCACTCGGCTCTTGTCCTTTGAGTAGCTCCTCGGCCACAACGGCCTTAACCGGTAAGGTCCCGACCCCTCCGACGCCGACTCCCACGTTCTCGTAGCTGCCGGATTCACCCAAAGTAAGTTGAACCGAGACGCAGGAGACCCCATATACTCCAGCACGGAGCTGCAATTTTAGGTGCGCACCGCCGGATTTGGCTGGAGGCAAAGGAAACCTGACCTCGGTCAATAACTCGTCCGGTTCGAGCGCCGGAGTATAGGCATCTAAAAACAAGTCGCGAGCCGCGATCGTCCGTTCGCCTCTCTTGCTTGCGCAGCGTACGCTGCCGTCCAGCGCCAGCAGACCAGGACACCAGTCGCCCCCTGGATCAACCACGGCCACCCCACCACCGACTGTTCCCATGTTGCGGATCTGCCGATCCGCGATCTGTGAAACCAGATCGTGAAGGATAGGGAACAATTCTCTTACGTTGGCCGAATCCTCGATCTCAACATGGCGGGTCATAGCCCCGAAGACAAGATGGCCGTCACGCTGCGATTCCCCGGCCAGATCGCGCAATCCGCCTATGTCGATGAGGCGTTCCGGCGTCGCAAGCCGTAACTTCATCAGAGGCACCAAGGTCGCGCCTCCTGCGATGATCTTTGTCCCATTCCTGTGTTCTGCCAACAACTCGAGCGCCTCCTCCAGCGTTTCGGGACGCTCGTACACAAAATTAGCTGGGTACATAGGGCTCCCCTTTCAAGTCTTCTTCATTTGGTCCTGCGGGCCCCGTAACGAACTAGCTGACAATTAGCTTCCTTTCCAGCACTCGGGTTCCCTTGGTGCGATGCAGCCACACTCCCTCCTCACAATTGAGATAAGGATCGGACCAAGAGACTGATTGCCGTTAGGGTCAAGAGGGCGAGCACCCCTTGCCTGAAACGCAGGTCGCTGACGTACCTCTGTGTTCTGAAGCCCACGATCACCCCTAGGCAGAGCGGTACAGAAGCCAGAGCGGCGAGGAGGATGACACCCAGCGTATATATGCCCACAAGCTGTAAGGCGACAACCTGGGTGGTATCCAATATCAAGAATATAGCATTAATGGCGAACAGAAATGCTGCGCGGGACATGTCGAGACTAAACAGGTACATGGTTACCAGCGGCCCCGAGGCTCCGACACTACCTTGAAGTGCCCCAGCAGTTAAACCAATGAAAGGACCGGCGATTCTAGCCGTCGGTTTACTGAGCACCGGCAGCCTGTTGAACCATGAAATAACCACAAATACCGTGATGACGACCCCGAGACCTATTCGTAGGATTACCTCGTCTATCGAAACCAGCAACTGCGTACCGAAGATGATTCCTCCCAGTCCTACGAGTACGAAAGGAACCAGACGAACAGACTCACGATACTGCGGCAAATACCGCGCCAATAACATCACGTCCGTGAGCACGGTGGGCGCGATCATAACGGCAATAGCTGTTGCCAAGTCATCGTAGAGCAGCGCCAAGACGGGAGTTGCGACTATAGGTGCACCCAAGCCCGTGATGCCTTTTGCTAAACCAGCCAGCACCACTATCACCACGGCGAGGATGATCCGCCAGTCCAATGGCACACCTAGCTCCCAACCGTCCACGATCACCTCTCACCTGTTTCCCGACAGCTCTGAGAAACACGGCTTACTCGACACCGCTATCAGTCGTTCCGTCGTAGGTCAACGTGGTGGCCAGCAAATTGATCGCATAGTTCGTGCGATCGGCGAACTGACCATTGTACAGTTCGCCGAAGAACTGCTTGCTAGTTCTGGCGGTCACTGGATCTTTCTCGATGATGCTGCTCGCCAGACGCTCCACCTCACCGTCCAGATCTTCATGTTCCACGACGCGATTTACTAGACCCAGACGCTGGCAGACAGCAGCGCTATAAGTCTCGCCTGTGAGCACCATTTCCAGCGCCATCTTGCGTGGAATGAAGTGGCCAAGGTAGTTCATAACCACCGTCGGCGGCAACCCCGCATTGATTTCGGGGAAAGAGAACCGGGCCTGTTTGCTAGCGACGGTGAGGTCACACTGTATCGCAAGCCCGCAACCGAAGCCCAAAGCATCCCCCTGAACCGCCGCGATGGTGACAGCTGGCAGCTGCTGCAACGCCTGATTGGCACGCACAAGTTTGGACAGGTCAGAACGTAATCGCCAGGCGCTTGGTCTCGTGCCGAGGGCATGGCCAGGCTCGCGTCCGGTACAGAATGACTCTCCCGCTCCCCTGACCACAACAACTCGTACCGTTACGTTCTCGGCTATCTGCTCGAACAAATCGGCCAGCCGCTCGAGGATTGGACCGTCAACGCGATTGCCGACCTCTGGACGGTTCAGGGTTACTACGGTAACGACTCCGGGCGAGACAACTACCGGAGTTTCCTCAGACACGCGTGGTCTCCAGCTCCACCGGCGTGTCAGGAAGAGGTTCGCCCTTTGTCTCCGGTCCAGCAAATGGCGTGACGATAAGGCCCAGAATGTAGACAATGCCTATGATCGTCGCCGCTATGGGGATGCCTCCGAGCGTAGACACCAACCAGCCGGAGGCAAGTATGCCGACTATGGCTCCGATCCGCGTGAGGTTGAAGACCAGCGATGCGGCAGACCCACGCACAGTGGTTGGGAATAGTTCGGGCAAATACATCGCCATCCACGTGAACTGGCCGAGAGTGAAAAAGCCGTTGATGGCAATGACGAGGAGTAGTGTACCCGGGGAATGATTAATGAGGAAAACGACTGGCACCATGATGATCGAACCGAGGAAGAAGGCCCAGATTGTCAATTTGCGCCCCACAGCATCGGCTATGAAACCCATAAGGACGTAGCCGAGGATTGCTACGACGTTGTAAACCAAAGCAGCGTAAGTTGCCCATTGTGCTTCCACGGTCGCTGCGGCGTACTGGGGGATCCACGTCGATACAGCCCACCAGCCGAGAATGGTGGAAAAGGACATCAACAGCGTCAACAACAACCGACGCCGCAACACGGGCGTAGCCCAAATGGTCCGCCAAGCGAAACGCGTCGACGCCTCCTCCGCGTGGGTCAGCTCCTGTCCGGCTGAGGCTTTCTCAAGAGCGGCGCGGCGCTGTTGGTCGGCTTCGACCCACTTTTCGGGGTCATCGACCTTTCTACGTACGTACAACAGAAGAAACGCCGGCAGGATCCCGAGCAGAAATACATAACGCCATGATTCCGGTCCCAACGGGCCGATGAAATACCAGGCTATTGACGCAAGCAGGAAACCAACGCCAAAACCTGACTGAAGAATGGCGGCTGCACGGCCGCGGGCATAATTCGGAAATTTCTCTGATACCAGAACGGCTCCTGCGCCCCACTCGGCACCGATACCGATTCCTGCCAGGAAGCGGAAGATAGCAAACACGAGTATGCTCGGAGACAAAGCCGTTAAGCCGGTAAAGATTGCGTACAGGAAGATGGATAGCATCAGGGTCCGCTTGCGACCGATACGATCTGCGACGAGACCTCCGCCTATGCCTCCGACCGTCCATCCAGCCAACGTCACGGCTAAGAGGATGCCGAAGTATATGGGGGTTTGCTCCGGCGAGAGAAGCGAGGCGATGACAGCGGGCCCTGTCAAAACCAGTATGTAGGTCTCATAGCCATCGAACATCCAACCAAGGTTAGAGGCGAGGAGAGCTCTCCAGCTGGAGCGGTCTGCAGCCTTGTACCAGGGCATCTCTCTGCTTGCATCACCATAGGTTTCTGCCATGCGCTACTCCTCTCTCTTCGACTCTGACTTGTTCACTGCGCGGTCCCTTTCTTCGGTTGCGCTTTCCTGTATCTGGTGCCAAATGTTCGGTGGTAGAAGAGGCATCTTGCGCAGCCGCACCCCGATCGGACGCAATGCGTCTTCAGCGGCGTTGGCTAGGCAAGGAACCGGCGAGACGGTGCCGGTCTCCCCCGCACCCTTGTATCCGCCTGGAGTGAAGGGGTTCGGCGTGATCATATGATCGAGCGTGAACTCCGGGATTTCCCTCGCGGTAGGCACAAAGTAGTCCTTGAAACTAGCGTTCATAAGCTGGCCGTTCTCGTCGTAGGAAAGGTCCTCGAGCACGGCACCGCCGATGCCGTGCGCCAGTGCACCAACGTGCTGGCCCTCTACGATACGAGGGTTGAGTATATTTCCACAATCATGGACACTAACGTATTTGAGGATCTCGAGTCGGCCGGTTTCCTGGTCGATCTCTACTACGGCCACGTCGACGCAGTAGGGGAAGCTGGAGAACATTGCTACCCGGCCGCGCTCGTCAGCCTGGAACTCAACGTTCGGGTCGCGGTAGTGATAGATAAGCTCTAAACCGGGTTCTTCCTCCTCCGGGAGATCATGAATACGATGGTACGCGGTCCGAGCGATCTGGTGTAGGGAGATTTGTAGGTTGGGGCTGCCTTTTACCTGAACCGTATTCTCGGTGAGTTCGACATCCTCCGGGGCCGCTTCGAGGAGATGCGCCCCGATGCGCCTTATCTTGTCGGCGAGGGTACGCGCAGCCATCGTCACAGCCGAGGTACCTACCACGGAGAACCGGCTTGAGTAGGAGCCTGACCCATACGGCGTGTACAGGCTATCACCCTCCCGAGCAAAGATCTGGTCAATATCGACACTCAGCTCCTCGGCCACCAACTGGGAAATCGCTG
>JALZFJ010000089.1 GCA_030867425.1 Actinomycetota bacterium
AGTAGGATCTCAAAAGCGCATCCCAGATACGATCTGGCAGAAGACGACGGAGCCAGATTAACAGGTGCGCCGAGGGAGTCACGGCGTAGCGGCTGCGGGGACGTGCGGCTGAGATCGCTCGCTCGATGGTCTCGGCGACCGTTTCCGGGTTTCCACCCAGCCTTGCCAGCGGTCCCTTCTCGTAGTTCTCGCGCGTCTCCCTCGCCACAGCGGCCTCGAAGCCGGTGTAGGGGCCGCTACTCGCCGCGTCTTCTCCCATCGAGTCAACGGCGGTTTGCCCGAAGCCCGTGCGGATGAGGCCGGGTTCGATCACCACGACCTCGACCCCGAAGCCGCGCACCTCGAAGCGCAAAGCGTCGCTTATCGCCTCTTCAGCATACTTGGTGGCGTGGTAGAAGCCTGCTCCGGGGAAAGTCAGCTTGCCGCCCATGGACGACAGGTTGATGATCCTCCCAAAGCCCTGCTCGCGCATCCCCGGCAAGACCAACTGGCACATACGCACCAACCCAAAGACGTTCGTCTCGAACTGGCGCCGGACCTTTTCCATGGGAACGTCCTCGACCGCGCCGGACTGACTGTAGCCGGCGTTGTTGACTAGCACCCCGACCGCACCCTCGGCTCGCTCGACCTCCTCGACGGCGCGCAGCATGGACCCTTCGTCGGTTACGTCAAGCGGGAGCAGCCTGCAGCCGCGGGCCTCAAGCGGTGCAATCGCCTCGACATTGCGGGCCGTGGCGTACACGGTCCATCCCCTCTCCGCAAGGTGTTCGGCCGTCGTCCGACCGATGCCGGACGAACAGCCGGTGATCAAAACCGCCCTCGACGTTCCGGTAGACTCGATCCTGGATACCAGAAACATTCCTCCTTCGCTGATCCGCCGACCCTACCCCTACCAACCCATTATGCCGTCCCCCGGAGCATGAGAAAACCGAAGGCTCGATCCCCCTGGTCCTCTTCCGGTGAACCGACTGCTGTCTTGGAGCGGAACTAGCCGATGCTCGGCTGTTCATTCCATCCCCGAAATGCGCCGGCATGGAGGACGTCTTGTCGCGCCGCTTAAAAACGTTGTTTATAAGCCTTGACAAGCGGATACAAAGTATCATAGGCTTAGGATACTTGTAGGCGAGCAAGCGAGGGACTCTTGTTAGGAGTTTCGGAAGAGCGGCGGAGAGAGATCTCGGGCCCAAGGTCCGACGCCGTCGGCTTGCTCACACCTCCCATCCACCCGCGAGTATCCGCGGTAGCCGTACCCGTAGCCCTACGGCGACTAATTAGCCGGGCGGGCCGGGACGGCACTACCCGGTCCGCCTAGAACCGGGAACGCGGGGCTAACTCCCCGCACTGTTTGGTCGAAAATCCTTACTCGCAGCACAGATAGGATGGGACGAATCGTGGAGAACACCGCTTTCAATATCGAATACAAGCCGCGCACCGGGAGCGAGGCGATGTGCGAGGCGCTCCTGGACGAGGGGGTCGAGTACCTCTTCGGGTATCCGGGGGGTGCCATCATGCCTTTCTACGACGCCCTCCCTGACTACCCGCTAAAACACGTCCTCGTCCGCCACGAACAGGCCGCGGCGCATGCAGCGGACGGCTACTCGCGGGCGACGGGCCGAGTAGGGGTGTGCGTGGCGACGAGCGGGCCGGGTGCTACGAACCTGGTTACGGGGCTCGCGACGGCGCAGATGGACTCGGTACCGCTCGTGGCGATCACGGGCCAGGTCGGCCGTCCGGCGATGGGCAAGGATTCCTTTCAGGAGACCAACGTCATGGGGATGACGTTGCCCTTCACCAAGCACTCTTTCCTCGTCGAGGACCCCGACGAACTCTACCCGACGATGCGGCGGGCGTTCGAGATCGCACGGTCCGGGAGGCCGGGTCCGGTGCTCGTGGACGTACCTAAGGACGTACAGTTCGCCGCGTGCAACGACAACGGCTACCGGAGGCTCAGGGAGGTTCCGGCGCCGGTCGCGAGCCCCGCTTTGGAGGCCGCAGCGGTCCTTCTCAAGAAGGCCAAGCGGCCCCTGATCCTGGCGGGACACGGGATCACCCTCTCGGGTGCGGAGATGGAGCTGAGGCTTCTGGCCGAAAGGACAGGGACGCCGGTCGTCACGACGCTCTTAGGGATCAGCGCTTTCCCGGAGGACCATCCCTTGTACATCGGGTGGCCGGGGATGCACGGGGCGGCGAGCGTGAACCGGGCGATAGACAAGTCTGACCTCTTGTTCGCCGTCGGGATGCGCTTCGACGACAGGATCACGGGCGCGGTCGACAAGTTCGCCCCAAACGCCAAGATCGTGCATATAGACGTCGACCCCTCGGAGCTCGGCAAGGTCGTGCGTCCCACCGTCGGTATCGCGGCGGATGCGAAGGCGGCTTTGAGGGGCATCCTCGCTTCCTTCGAGGAGACGGAGGACCGGGACGGGTGTGCCGAGTGGCGCGAGGAGATAGCGAAGTGCCAGGAGCCTGAGAAGAGGTGCGAGGACGAAGCCAGGAACGAGTACGGCCCGATCCGGATCATGCACGCCATCAAGGCCGCCGCAGGCGAAGAGGTCCGGCTCGTCACCGACGTCGGCCAGCACCAGATGTGGGCGGCGCAGTTCTTCGAGTTCACCAAGCCCAACAGCCACATAACCAGCGGGGGTTTGGGCACGATGGGCTTCGCGCTCCCGGCGGCGATGGGCGTGTCGTTCGCCTACCCGGA
>JALZFJ010000144.1 GCA_030867425.1 Actinomycetota bacterium
TCCTTCGGGCTCGTGCTCGGCAGCAGAGGCCATCGCAACCCCGGGTAACCAATGAACGAAGGTGATTTGAGGGTCTCCAGGAGGAACGCGCGGTGCCGTGGTCTCGGGTCTCCGGCCACCAGCGGGGCGAAGCCGGCCACCGTGCGGGACCTCAGCGGCTTGGCGGCCCGCAGGTCGTAGTCCAGGCAAAGTTTGAGATCCTCATCCCAGCACGCCGCAAGACCCCAGCGGCCCCGCTCGGCCCACCTGGCTATAAGCTTCCGATCCCCGTCCGGAGCTCCGACCACCTCGGCTATGTTCAGCAGCGCTTCGTTAGCGGCGACCAAGATAGCACTGAAGAGTACATCCTTCACCAAGAAAGGGTGGGAGCGGTAGATATTTTTCTCGGTGCACCCGGCGTCCTTTATCAGGTTCACGAGCCACAGGTAGCGGTCGTAGTCTGCGTTGGTAGGCCGCTGAGAGGGGTCGTCCACGTGTTGGAGGTCGTAGCGCGGGTAGGGCGGCAGGTCGCCGACTTCTACCTCCGCAAGAGCACCATCCCAGCGGGGCGAGCTATCGGTTCCGCTCTCCCAGGGGTGGTAGATGGTAACCAGTCCGGATCCTTCCGGGTCCCGAGCTGTGGCGAGGTACCGGTGCCATGCAAAGAGCTTGGGGTAAATGTCATGTAGGAAGTCACGCGTAGAGGAGAGTACCTCCTCACCCTCGCACCAGGCAGCTTCCCAGATGCGCGAGACGGCGATGGCGTGAACCGGCGGCTGGATGAGACAGCTAGTATACGGTGGCGCGGGTGGGGCATCGGGCGAAGTCGCGGCGCTAGCCCAGTAATCCGCTCCGGGATAGTAACTGTGAAGCGGAGTCTTCGGGTTGAAGACGATGTGGGGAACCTTGCCGATCCTCCACTGGTAGGCGAAGAGCGTGCGGAGCTCGCGGGCGGCGCGACCGACGTCGAGGTGGGCGAGTCCTATGGCTATGAACGCGCTGTCCCAGCTCCACTGGTGGGGATAAAGCCCTGGAGCGGCGCGGGTCCAATCTCCCATATCATTCTGGCGTAGAACCTTTTCTGCCTGAACAGCCAACTCATTATGCTCCTCGAGAATCCCTCTCGTTGAGGTTTTCATTTGCCACACTTGGTACTCCTCTCCTTGCGCATCACTTAGTGTTCTCTTGACTAGGAGGCTCCCGGTATGCCGTCCTGGTCGTCGCCTACCCGCATCCCATGCTCATAGACCAGCTCACCCCCGAGATAGCCCGAGAGCCCGATGAGTGCCGCCCCCGACATGGAGAGAGCCAAGGCTGGGCTGTCAGCCTTTCGGTTCTTTCGGTGCCCGTAGCTTGGGACGTAGTTCCCGATGAGGGTTTCGAGCACGTTGGTGTTTGCTAGGTAGCGGCGTTCTGTACGGAACTCGCCGACTGGCCGCACATAGAACCGCCCGCCCTTCTCCGCGTCCAGCACGGCAGCGACGATGAATGGGCTGTCGAAACGGGGTAGGCAAAGCCAGTCGAGCGAGCCCTCCTGGGAGATGAGCCCCGCGCTCCGGCAACCGCCGCGGATGGCGTAATCCTCGGTCGATGGGTAGGTTACGTCTTCGGACAGAGGGCTATGTGGCACGGTGCCTTCCTTCACAGAGGCGCCGTTCCTTCTGGGAGCGGCGCTCATTCACCACTAGTAAGACGACGATCATCGGTTCGCCACCTCTTCCCATCACTCCTCTCTCCGACTGGCAATCGAGTCCTCGTTCGCCGGCAGTCCAGACAGCGAACTCGGCGAGTTCAGGTGCGCTCCTTCGGCTACCCCGACGCCCAACCGGTCTACCAGTTCGCCACCGAGCCACCCCCCCAGGGACGCTAGTCCCACGCTCACGAAGGACAGCACGATCGGGAAGACCCCCGGCTCGCCCGGCGCATCCATACGGAGCAGCCAGTTCACGACGAACAAGACGACGACCCCCACGTTGACCGCACCGTGCCACAACCCGACCAACTTGGCCCGCGTACCGGAGGGAATCGCGAGCCAATCGATCAAGCCGAACACCGCGGCGGCTAAACCACCAATAACGCCAGCGGCAATCATCCAAAAGGCGATCTCCGACCATTTCCCGTTGTCGGTGAGCAGGTAAACAACGTCAAAGACGACCGACGTCGAGAGCAGCCCCAGCGGGAACGGAATGAGTATCGGGTGTATCGGGTGACCAAACAGTTTGGCTTTGCTCTCCATGCCTTCTCCTCCTTTTCTTCCTCTGTAGCGATTACGTAGCGCCCCCAGAGCGCGCCCGTCTCACCACACCAAGATAACTGAATATCAACAATAAGTCAAGTATTTATTTAATTTATTTGATATAAGCACTTCCAAACGGTAAGAACATCGCCGTCGCGAACGTCGGGCTCACTAACAAAGACCTTGGCCAGATCGAAGATGTGTCCCCGAAGGGCGCGGCCGCGGGCGAACGCTACGACGAGGCGGGGATGCAGGCCATCAACCGGTAGAGCGAAAGCAGATTGGTTCTTATGGGTTGCGGAAGCGTTCATCTCCCGCTCGTAGTTTCCTTGACCCTTTGCGAAGTTATGCAGCGCTTAGCCTCTGATGCACTAGCTTGACATCGGCCAAGCGACCGACAAAACAGCCTAAGGAGCGGGTACGTCTTTGGCCATTTGCAACGTTTTGCTACGCTCAAGAAACATTTTGATAGACTGTAGTCAATAGGCCATAAGCTGCTCTTCGACAGATGAGCGCACAAGGAGCGTGATTGGAGAGAAAGACGTGCCCCTGATGCTCACCGAAAACACTAGAATAGACTACGACGTCCACGGCGAGGGGCCACCCTTGATCCTGATCAATGGCTTAGGCTTTGGGCGGTGGGCGTGGTTCAAGCAGATCCCGACGCTCTCACGTCACTTCCGGACCATTACCTTCGAAGTTCGGGGGGAGCGATACCTAGAAAACGGTGTCGCTGACCTAAGCGCCGATGTGGTGACACTTCTGGAGCATCTTGGAGTGAGGAAGACCCACGTCCTAGGCACCTCTCTCGGTGGTTTCGTCGCCCAAGAGCTGGCGCTAGAGAGGCCGGACCTCGTCGACGGGCTGATCCTCATCTGCACGAGTTATGGCCGTGGAGGTCCTGAGAACATGTCCCCGTGGGCGTTGAAGGACATGATTGGCTGGCCCTCTTTGAGCGTCGCAGGGGCAGTTCGGCGTGGCCTGGAGACTGCCACCTCCGACGCCTACCGCGCCGAGCGCCCCGAGGAGTTCGAGCAGATCGTCCTCTGGCGCCTCGCCGACTCGCCGTCTTTGTCGGCCTACTATCAGCAGATGATGGCCGGCGCCCGTTTCGACGTCTCCCGCGACGTTGGGAGCATAACCGCTCCTACACTCGTAATACACGGCGCCGAAGACCGCTACGTGCCCGTCGCCAATGCTACCGCCCTGGCCGAGGCCCTCCCGGAGGCCAAATTGCGTATCCTCGGTGAGGCGGGCCACTTAGTCTTCATCGAGCGGTTTGCTGACGTCAACAGAGATGTGGTCACCTTCCTCAAACTCCTACAAACCCGAAAACGACGGGCTGCCTAGAGAAACCGTTCGAAAATTAGCTGGAATGGTGTCTTAGAAGCTGCGCTAATAAGCTAGCGACCTATACCGAGCGGCAGACCTCGTCAAGCGGGAGCAGGTGCCGGCTCAGCTAAAAACTAGCCGCCTAGCTACGTTCATCTTTGAATTAGCTTGTAGGCACAGTGAGACACAGTGAAACCTCTGGCCCACCGCTGTCCGTTAGGCGTACGCCAAAAAGGTTCAACCACCCTGAAAACCGCTGTGAGGGCTTGCGGCTTAAACGATAGCGTTGCCCTTCTTCTCGAAGACACGGAAGGAGCCTGTCCCCATGGCGAGCAGGTTTCCCTCCTCGTCGTAGACCCACCCTTGGGCGGTAGCCGTCCGCCGCGTCCTGTGCACAACCTCGCTCCGGCACGTGATGCGCCCCTCCCTGACCGCACCCAAGAAGTGCACGTTCATCTGCATCGTCGCAGTGCGAACACCTACCAGAGAGGAGACCGAGAGCCCCATCGCGTTGTCTATAAGTGCGGAGTGGACACCGCCGTGCAGCGTCCCGTTGCCGTTAAGGTGTATCTCCTCGACGTCTATGTGTAGGACCGCGCGTCCCGGTTCGACCTCCTCGACCTTCGCTCCTAAGTGCCTGGAGAAGGTGACCTCCTCGTTAAAGTACTGCGCAAGATGGTCCAGCTGCTCTTCGCTCAGAATCCCTACATCGTCGCTCACCGAACGCTCCCTTCTACTTATACTTGGCCAGCCGCGGTCTGCCGGCTTCATCTAGGCTACCAGAGGACCCAAAAATAGGACCCAGGTGGTTGGTGTGGGTTGGGAACACGAAGTCGAGAACTCTTGCTTTCGCCAGTCTCCCAAAAGTCGGCGGTAAGCGCTGGCTCTAACGACCATCAGTGCGGCTGCCGGTAAGGTTTTCTGACTACACTCGCGGTATCAATCGGGATGTTATGCGGAAAACGCAAAGCCCCGGAAGCTTTCAAACCGACAAGCCCATTCTTCGGGTTCCGCGCTCTGCTCCCCAGCATCGGTACTGAGCGGTTAGGATTGAGACGAGCATAAGAGAAAGGGGGCGCGGCGCGGGCCGCTCGGCCAGAGTCTATAGCCCGCGCCAGAACCTGCATGGGAAGTCTACCAAAGGAACCCGAGGATAATAGCCCATGGTGGGAAGAGGAGGGCTACAAGGGACTCCTTATCGAATACGAGGCTCTCAAGAATGCTTCGAGTAGGATTGCCCTCAGTTATGACTTCCCTCCACTCGCGCAAGAGTGGTTGAGGGAACCTCCTTGGGAGCCGTCGTATAGCGATTACGGGTTATCAGAGCGTGTGTTAGACGCTTACATTGGCGCGCCAAGTACGCGTGGGGGACGCTGGGCAGAAGCTCTGGCTTCAGTTCGGCGGCAGCAGGTCCGAACGGGGATACAGGAACATAGAGGTTGCGAAAGAGCCTCCACGCACCGACAAGGCCATACTGGCCGCGGTGACCGCTATAGGGTAACCCGATCGTCTGATCCGGGTATATAGTTAAGGGGAGGGAAGACCGGGAAAGGAGGCAAGTTGTTTCGCACGGAGAGGCCCTGGCGGAAGGTCTACGAGGGGCACACTGAACCGGAGACGGATTTCTTCGAGGGCTCGCTCTACGAGCTTTTTCGCAACGCGGTCGAGGAGCACCAGAACAAGATCGCGCTGACGTTCTACGGGACGGAGTTTCCATTCTCCCGTTTGCAGGGTCTCGCCGAGAAGATGGCCGCCTCGCTCGCCGCGAGCGGGGTAGCGAAGGGCGATCGGGTTGCCCTCATGCTACCGAACTGCCCACAGTACGTCGTGAGCTTCTTCGCCACCATCAGGCTTGGTGCCATAGCGACGCAGCTAAACCCGATGTACGTGGAGCGGGAGATCGAGCACGTCCTCAAGGACTCCGGCGCCGAGACGCTCGTCGTCTACGCCGACGTATACCCGAGGGCGAAGGCGGTCCTGCCGGAGACGAGCGTCAGGAACGTAGTCGTCGTCGACTTTAGGGGCGAGCCGGAGGGCATAGATGCCTCGCACCACGGCTTTGGCGCTTTTCTGGGGCTGGATGCGGACCCTGCGCCGGAGGTGGATATCGACCCGGTCGAGGACGTGGCGGCGCTTCAGTACACCGGCGGCACTACCGGGGTCTCGAAAGGCGCGATGTTGACCCACCGCAACCTGGCGGCGAACGTGCAGCAATTGATAGACGTCTTCGTGGACGACCCGTCGGCGTTTGCGAACAACCAGAAAACCGTCGCCGTCTTGCCATACTTCCACATCTACGGCCTCACCTCGGTGATGATGTTCGGTACCCGCCTGGGTCTCAACCAGCTGATACTGCCCAGGTTCGATCCGGCCGAGGTACTAGAGTTGGTCAAGAACGAGGCCCCCATGCTGTTCGCTGGGGTGCCGACGATGTACATGGCGCTCCACGCGAGCGGCGCGGACCTTAAAGAGTACGGCTTCGACAAGGTCCGGGTCTTCAACTCCGGCGGGTCCGCAATGCCGGTGAACCTGCTGCACGCCTTCGAGGAGAAGACCGGGTGGCGGGTCTACGAGGGATACGGGCTCTCCGAGGCCTCGCCGGTCACGCACTTCAACCCCACCTTTGCCGAGCGGCGCCCGGGGAGCATCGGAG
>JALZFJ010000164.1 GCA_030867425.1 Actinomycetota bacterium
AGGATGCGGGAGATCTTCTCGACCTGTTGTGCGTTGCTTTCGGCGAGCACCCCCCGCGCGAGGTAGACGCTGTCCTCCAGGCCTACTCTCACGTTGCCCCCGAGGGTAGCGCCCTGAGTCACGAGCGGCGTCTGGTGCCGTCCCGCGGCCAGCACCGACCATATATACTCATCCCCGAACAGCCGGTCGGCGGTCCGCTTCATGTGCAGCAGATCCTCCGGATGGGTCCCGATGCCGCCGAGGATGCCGAAGACCGTCTGCACGAACAGCGGCGGCTCAACGATTCCCTTCTCGAGGAGGAACGCCAGGTTGTAGAGGTGGCCGACATCGTAGCACTCGAACTCGAAGCGGGTCCCGCCGACGCCGAGGTCGGAGACGATGGATTCGATGTCCTTGAACGTGTTCTTGAAGATAAAGTCGCGCGTCATCTCCAGGTAGTCGGGCTCCCACTCGTGCCGGAAATCCCCGATCCGGTCGAGCATGGGGAAGAGGCCGAAGTTCATGCTGCCCATGTTCAGTGAGCACAGTTCGGGCTGGAACCGCCGAGCGGCCGCCGTGCGCTCCTCGAGCGACATACCGTGGCCGCCGCCGGTGGTGATGTTAATGACCACGTCGCTGGCCGCGCGAATCTCAGGCAGGAACCTGGAGAATACCCCCGGATCTGGCGTCGGACGTCCGTCCTCAGGATCGCGCGCGTGAAGGTGCACGATCGCCGCCCCGGCCTCGGCGGCGCCGATCGCGTTCTCCGCGATCTGGCTCGGCGTGACCGGTAGATGCGGCGTCAGCGACGGGACGTGGATCGCCCCCGTGATGGCGCAGCTGATGATGACCTTGTTGCTCGCGCTGGTCGGCGGCTTACCATTCATGAAGTCCTCCTAACGTTCTCTATATAGGCCGTGACTACTCCTCGGCGGTAGCGTCGTTGGTTTTTCGGCGTGGTGAACGGCCAAGAACTCGTCTCTCTTGAGACGCCCGGCGACAGGCCTCCTTTCTCTAGACTCTGGTTGGTCTCATATTCACGTGGGGTTGTCCTCCTCGGACGGCTCCTCGGCTTCAAGGGCGTCCAGCATCTCCGCCACCAGCGCCGACGAAGGCTCCTGTTGCAGCCCACCTTCCAGGACGAGCTGCCTAGCGGCCTCCTCGGCCGGCATCTCCTCTAGCCTGAGGTTATCGACGACGGCCTAGCGCAAAGCTCCGAGGATTTCGTCGGGCCGGGTTCGTCCTTGGCCGGTACGTGGCCGCTGGTCATCTCGCTCCTCCCGAACACGTTCCAGCTTTCGCCGATTTTACCCGGTCGGTGCCGAGCTGCGTTCCTAAAGCTATCCCTCAAGTGTCGCTTTACGGATACTGAAACGCGCGAAGCTAAACCTTCCGCAAGCCTAGAGGTCAAGCGCGGTTCATCTTGTGTCGGCAAAAAGGCAGTGTAAATTGGGCACGGAGTGGGCCCGGGTGTGCTCCTCACGGGACCGGAAGGGGGAGTTGGTCCCCACAGGGCAAGGTGACCTACCCCACAGTATTATACCCCGGCCGCCCTCACTGCGATGGGCGATCTGGGGTTGGGGTTGCGGGGGGCGCGTAGGCCCTCGGAAGGGGGAATGACTATCTTCAGCAAAACAAGGGTGACGCTAGAGAAGGCGCGTCGGATCTTGCAGGCGGCCGCCGTGGAGGCCAACGGCAGGCCCGGGGCGTACGTGGTGCGGGACCTCGTGATGCGGCGGGCAAACGTCTCCGACGAGGACGATTTTCGGGAGATAGCGGGGTACCTCGGCCGGAAGGGCTGGGTAGCCGCGGCCGACGACGACTATGGGGTCTTCGTCCTCACACCCGAGGGCATAGACGAAGCGACGAGGTAGAAGGCCGCTAACCAGAATCCGCGTTCTAGGCCAAAAAGTCTCCGGAAAAGGGAGGGCCGGGTAGGCCCCCGTCGGCACGCTAACCGCTGGCGCGATGCTTTAGGAGTCGAAATCGGACGAACCGGCCAGGTAAACCGCCAACTGCTCGGCGTCTCACACCTCTTGCACCGAGGCGTCCGGGTCGGTAACCATATACCTCGCGTCCGAGTACACGCGCCCGACGACCTCGACCAGCTCGCCGAGCGCGAAACTCAGGAACCCTAGGTACGGCTCCTCCGAAGGCCCTCGCGTGTGCTTCAGCTCCTCGTCGAAGGGTTCTTTCTTCCGGGAAGAACCCTTCCCTGAACGCGTCGACGGACGCCCTGAAAGTGAAAAGCAACTGGCCCCCACCGTGGGTCGACCCACGATCCTCGCCACCGCCCGGGGCACCGCCACCTCGTCGGCGAGCAGACACCCCAAGCTCGTCTCTATGGCCCAATACCTCATTTCCCCCTTCATCGCTCCCGCCGAAGCCCGATCCGGTAGTCGAAGGAGCTAAAGCGACCGGTTCGGGCGTCCGCCGAAGGAAGCACCGACGCGAAGGACACAACAAAAGGTCCAATACCTGCCAGGCGATATGGCTTGGACGAAGGAGAGATGTGCCGACTCCCAAGGAAGGTGGTACCAGCTCGTCGCAGTCGGTCCTCTAGCGCACAACTATATGAGAATGTATTGGGGCAAGAAGATCCTGAAATAGTCCAACACGCCCGAAATCGCCTTCAAAACAAAGCTCTACCTTAACAGCAAATACTTTCTCGACGGGCGCGACCCGAATTCGTACGCTAACGTCGTCCCTACTACGTGAACCACGACCGCGGTTGGAAGGAGCGGGAGGTCTTCGGCAAGGTGCGCTATATGTCCGCGGAATGCCTAGAGCGCAAGACCAAGGCCAAGGAGTACGTAGATAACGGTGTAGCGCCTGATCAAGGAAGGCAAAGCAGAGGCGCTGTAGTCGTGCGGCGGATACAATAGAGACCAGCGTTAATGCGAACGATCTAAAGGAGATCGATCTCTCATGAAGTGGCTCAAGGTCTACGGTCTTCCGAAACTACCGCTCTTCCTGGCACGCTGGGCGATGCGCCTGGGGTTGCCGGGCCCGACCTGGTACAAGTGGAAGGCAGCGGCCTCAGGGACCGGCGTGATCCTGGACGAGATGATCCGGGCCGCCGACGACTTGGGCTACGACGGCCAGAAGATCGGCAAGCTCGCCATGGCGCGCATCGGTGAGAAGCAGGGCACGGGCCTCCGCGAGCAGCTCGGCGTGAAGACGATGAAGGACACCGTGGACGTCGTTATGCTCGCCAACCGATTCTTCGACATTGAGATCACGCTGACCGAGACCAAAGACGGCGAATACGTCATAAACGCCGACCGCTGCCCCTGGTTCGGCGGGATGGGCCAGGAGGGCGTCCCCGGTTGGGACGTCAAGCCCTGCGCCGCCTTCTCCACCTACGAGAAGGCGATGGTCCAGGCTATAAACCCGAACGTCAAGCTCTCCTACACTGAGAAGCGCACCACCGGCGGCCACACCTGCCGCGGCGTCTACCAGTACAAAGACAAGGAGATCGGCGACAACGCAGAGCCGCAGACCGAGCTCGTCAACATTGGTAAGAAGCCCGAGAAGAAGGTCGAGGCGAAGTAGGAGTAGAGGCGTGACGCCCCTCGAAAGTGCCGCGTATTATCGAGGTTCTCTCCCACTTTCCAGAAATAAGGGCATGGTGGACTCGCCTTCGTGAGAGACTTCTTCGACAGGATCACTGGGCACTCGCGTAGCGTTTACGGGCCCGACGAGGACTACGCAGGAGGGACGTTGGAGCGTATCGAGATAGACACGGCGCGGGGTAAGGTGAGGGTGCCGCCGGGGCAGTACCTAGTCGGCGATAGGTTTCCTATCCTTACCTATGGTTCTACCCCCCGGTTCAACCCCGACATCTGGGATTTCACGATCTCGGGGCTCGTCGAGAACCCCTTGAAGTTCACGTGGGAGGAGTGGAACGAGCTGCCCAAGGTCGAGGTCAAGGCGGACATGCACTGTGTTACCTCCTGGAGCAAACTCGATAATGTCTGGATGGGCGTGCGGGCGAGAACCCTGCTTGAGATGGCGAAGTCGAAATCGGAGGCAAAGTTCTTCTCTGTTTTCTGCGATGGCGGCTACACGACGAATGCACCCGTGGAGGAGCTCTACGAGGAGGACGCCCTTTTTGCGACGCACCACAACGGCAGACCTCTTGAGCCGGGGCATGGGTATCCTTTGCGGCTCGTGATCCCACGTCTTTATGCCTGGAAGAGCGCCAAGTGGATCCGGGGCATCGAGCTAACCCCTGAGGACAAGCCGGGCTTTTGGGAGGAGAACGGCTACCACATCTACGGCGACCCGTGGAAGGAGCAGCGCTACAGCTTTAGCTTCTAGCGGCCGACGAGCGGCCCAAGCTAGAACTTCTCCCGCAGTTCATCGCCTGACTAAGCCTGCCTCCCAAAAAGACCGCCCAGTGAAGGTTGCTCTGTGGCGGCCTTCCGGTCCAGATCACGTCCACGACGTTCCTCAGTCTCCCCCGGGGAGGCGAACCTGACCGCCACGCCCGCTAAAGCGAAGAAGAAGATGGTCGAGGGCGGAATGTACCAGTGCCACTCGAAGGCCGAGGAGACGAGGTAGATGATCGCGGCGGCGGCGAGGCTCGAGAGGAGGAGCTTCCGCTGCCCGTCGGCGCGGATGCTAGCCCTCAACAGATATACCCCCAGCGCCAGGGCGAAACTGGCGAGGGCTAGGAAAGCGAACACGCCGGTCTCGGTACCCTGCTCAAGGTAGACGTTGTGTACCTGCTTCGTGGTTTCGAACCCCGGACGGTTTTCTTGCCAGGTGTACACGAAGGTGCCAGCACCGGTGCCCGTTAAAGGATGCTCCTTCCACTCATCCCACGCGACCCGCCAGTATTTCATCCGGTAATCCGAGGAAAGGAAGGCAAACCCGTCTCTCATATCCCCCGTCTCTTTGGCCCCGCGGGAGAAGACTCGCGCTATCTCGTCCGAGCCCTGCCGCTCCCCGAGCAGCACGAAGCCCAAAACCCCCGCCCCCGCGATGACCGCGACCAGGGCGGCGGTCCCGAGCGCTCTGTGCAGAGCCGGGGCCAGCTCGTAGCGTTCGATGAGGACGGCGTACAACACTTGGAGCAGAAACACGGCGAGAACGGCGATCACGAGATAAGTTTGAAACGCCGAGCCGTCGGCTGCCCTGAGGCTCTCCTCGGAGACGGGCTCGAAGAAGCTCCTTAATCCTTGCACCTTCCACACGAGCCAGGCAAGGGGTCCAAAGATGAGGAGCAGGTTCGTAAACATCTGCAGCCGTCTCCCGCCCACGGCGAAGAGCGCCACGAGCCCTACCACGAGCGCGAGCATGCCCCAGCGCGAGAACGTGAGGTACAGGACCACGGCGAAGATCAGGATCAAAGCCGCGTACAGCCCCCGGGCGAAGGGGTTCCTGAGCTCGGTCATGCGCCCTAGGCCCAGTACGGTGCCCATCCCCAAAACCACCGCGACGGTATTCGGATACTCCAAGGTGGAGTCGACCCCCACATCGTAGGAGGCGTTCGGCGCGTACTCGGCAGGGTTCATACTCTGGAGCACGCCGTACCCCGCGACAGCCCCCGCCACAATGTTCAGGCCATCGATAAACGGGCCCACCAGCCGCCGCGAGGAGAGCGAGGCAGCCGCCAAAGCGAACGCGACGAGGTACATCGAAGAACGCAAGAGCTCCTTTATCGTCTCGGCCTGGCCGATGCTCCAGGCCAAAGACAAACCCTTTACGGCGACGAGCACCGTGAGGAGCCCCACCAGCACCCAAACGACGTGCGGCATGCCAACGAAGTAGTCGACGACGAACAGGGAGACGACGAACAGGCCCAGGATGATCGCCGTCGCCGGTAACCACCGCTCGGCGCTGTAGAGGCCCTGGTCGAGCATCCCGTAGAAGGTGATGGCCACGAGGGCCGACAGGACGAGGCTCTTGAAGATCGTCAGGTTACGTGCCGACTTGCGGCCTTTCTCCAGCGAGTCATCCCTGGTACTGCCGATCGTCGGCATCTCGCCCGTCTCGATGCGCCCTTTTTGCTGCCCGCTAAACATGGCCGTTCAGCACTACCCCGAAGAGGTTGACCCGCGCGTCGAGCAGTGCGTCGGTAAGGCCCCGCGCGACGCCCTTCGGGGTGCGGGTAGCGTGCACCACGAGCAGGACCCCGTCGAAGGAGCCCCAGAGGTTCGGGAGGGCGAGCACTTCGCCTGCCACCGGCGCGTCGAGGAGGACCACGTCTCGCTTTTCGGTGAGGGACCGGACGGCTCCGACGAGCTTCGACGAATTCGTGAAGGCCCGAGGTCCCGGCAGGACCGGACCGGTTGGGACGACCTTCAGGTTCGATGCTGCCTCGAAGCCGTAGTCCTCGGGGTCTCCGTTGCTCTCCAAAGCACTGGTGAGGCCGACGAAGTTCGGGCGGCCGAAACAGCGGTGCAGGTGCGGTCGGTCCAGGTTGCAGTCCACGACGGCGACCTTCTTGCCGGTGGCCGCGAGCGCCGCGCCCAAGCCGAGACAGACCGTGGTTCGTCCCGTGCCGCGCTCCGGGCCGGTAACGACCACGCTCCCCGCCGGTCGCCCCAAGGCGTCGAGGTTGTCCGCCAGAGCGGCGAAGGAACGCCCGGGCTCGAAGTGAGTCGAGAGGAGCCTGCGCGTCCACGCGATACGCCGCGCCCCCGTAGCCTGATCGTCGGCGGTGCCCATGCCGTTCGCCGCGTTCATCGTCGGGCTTGCTCCGCGTCTCCATCTCGAGAGATAGTGTTCTCTGAAAGCTCGTCCGAACAGTCGGGGATCACGCCCAAGACCGGTGCCCGGAGCGTGAGTTCGGCGTCCCTGGAGCCGCTCCACCGGCGGGCGCGACCCTCGAGGAAGAGGGCTCCTATCCCCCCGACGAGGAGCCCGCAGACCCCGGACCCGATAGCCGCGAGAAATACGTTCGGACCGGAGCGGCGCTCCGGGGTCTCGGCATACCTCCCGACCCCGGCCTCCACGGCGACGGTCCCGCCCGCGAGCCTCCCCTCGAGCTCCTCGACGTGCTCGACGAAGACGTCTACGTAGGCGTTCGCCGCCCGGGTCGCCTCCTCTGGCCTGGAGTCCGAGAAGCGTACCTCTACCTCCTCGTCGCTCACCTGCTCCCACTCAAGCCGCTCGTTGAAGTCGCTCGCTTCCCATCCGGCTCTTTCGGCCGCTTCCTCGCTAACGCCGCGCGCCGCCTCCGATTCTTGAAGCCCCGAGAGGATCTCGTCAAAGCTCTCTGCTGCACCACCCCCCTCCTCCGAAAGCACCGAAAGCGTGGCTTCGGCCGTGTACACGGGTTGCCGCAAGAGACCGTAGAACAAGGCGGTCACAAAGAAAAAGAGCGTGCAGCCGACCACCAGCGAGCGTCGCTCGAAGAGGATGTGGCGCACCTCCGAGAAGGCGAGGTCGTCGCGCTGATCTCGCTGCCAGCCCTGCCAGGAACGATCCGGCCGGCCGCCCCGCAACCCGCGTTGTCGCTTAGCTGATGGGGGCGTCAAGCACCGACCTCCGGTAGCTTTCGGGATCTTCGTCGAGCAACGCGAGCACCGCGGGCGCTTGCTCCGCTTCGCTCTGCGTTAGCACCTCCCGCGCCTCGGCGTAGGAACCTTGCAAGATCAGGGCATCCGCGATGGAGAGGTCCAACGATTCTATGAAGGTCTCCCTCTCGGTCCTTCGCGGCTCGCTCAAAGATTCCAGCCCCGCGCTGGCGCTCTTCTTCGCATCCCTGAAGGTTCCGATGGCCTCCCCAGGCTCGTCGAGCAGCACCTGGAGCTTGCCCAGCCTGTAGAGATCCGTAAAGGAAATCTGTCCGCTTTCGCGCAACCATTCGTACTGGGCCCTCGCTTCCTCGGGTTCTTCGGTCCTCAAAAGGGCCTCGGCGAAGCGCGAAACCACGGCGGTAGCGTGCGGGTTGCGGTTCAGGGCTTCCCGATAACTCTCCGCCGCGGCTGCCGGATCGCCCAACCTTTGCCTTTGCAGGTCTCCGAGGGCCACCCAATTATTGTAGTTGGCGGGGTCCCGGTCGATCGCCTTCTGGAAGGCTTGGGCGGCCGCCTCCGTTCTTCCCTGACGTAACTCGAGGTAGGCCTCGGATGCCGGGGGTACCGGGCTGAAGGGGTCCAAGCGAGCAGCCCGCTGTATCTCTTCGCGAGCACCCTCCAGGTTTCCGGTCTCCGCCAACCGTAGCTGCTCCTCCAGATAGCGACTCGACAGGTACAGCGAGATCGCGAGTAGGATCAACGCGCCCGCCACGAAGCCGACCGAGATTTTGAAGACTACCATGCCCAAAACGCGTTCACCGCCAGGAGGATATACATTGGTCGGGCCGAATACAAGCGCGAGAGAGCCCGAATGCGGCGCACCGGAGAAGCGCACAAAAAGAGGCGGGCCCCCGAAGGGACCCGCCTCTCTGTCGCTAGCCGGGCTCTTCTCTGTGCTCGGCTAACTACTTGCCCTAGTACTAGTGCCGTTTACCTGAGCACCCACTGATTGCACGCCTGCAGGCCGATCTGGGTGGCACCCGTCTGCTCCGCATTCTGCGTGTTCGAGGCGGAGACAACATTCGCAGTGCCTTCCTGCTTTACGCCAAGGATCACATTAACCTGGGTAGCGTCTTGGTTAATGGTCTGCGGGTTGTTCTGCTGCAGCAGCTGATTACACGCCTGGACTATGCTGTTGTTAGCGAAGATCAACTGCGCTTGGGTAGCCGTCTGCGCAAAGGCCGGAGCGGCGACCAGCAGTACCATCGCCACCATCGCCCCCAACAACATCAACTTCCTTATCAAAATCTTCCTCCTCTATTCGGAAGGTTTTCTATTACACCCTTACCTACCACAGGGCCCCCCTCAATCGAGCCCTGTAACAGCGCCCCCCTCCTTCCTCTCTGCCAACCCCCAGGGGTTGCTCTTAGTCTCTTCACAACTTTTCATTTTACTACCTTCATTGTGGTTTTGTCTCACGGCGCATACAGAGAGA
>JALZFJ010000165.1 GCA_030867425.1 Actinomycetota bacterium
CGGTTACAAAGGGGCTCAAGGCGGTCGAGGTGCCCTACGCGGTTGATGAGCGGCTCGTGCGGGGGCTCGACTACTACAATTTAACCGTCTTCGAGGCGAAGAGCGCGGCTCTGGGGGCGCAAGATACGGTGGGGGGAGGAGGGCGCTACAACGGTCTCGTCGAGGAGCTCGGAGGACCGGATTTGCCGGGTATCGGGTTCGGCACCGGGGTCGAGCGCATTCTCCTCGCCGCGGACGTCCCGGAAGAGGCGCCTTCTCTAGACATCTTCTTCGTCACCCTTGTCCCCGAGGCCCGACCGCTGGCCTTTGGCCTGGCGACGGCTTTGCGTGCCGAGGGCCTCTCCTGCGACCTCGACTACGCCGAGAGGAGCGCCAGAGGGCAGTTCAAGCAGGCGGACCGCACCGGTGCCCGGTACGCGGTGGTTGTTGGGGACGAGGAGCTGGCGTCTGGCGTCTGCACCTTGCGCGATATGGCCTCCGGTGAGCAACGGACGGTTTCCGTCGTGCACGGTCCAGAAGAGTTGCTGAGAGCTTCGAGGGTTTGACTTCGGGTTTTAGGCTTGGAGAGCGAAGGCGTCCATATACCGGAAAGCCTCGTCAAGGCGCTGCGAGATGCCCGAAGCGTCACGGTCCTCACCGGCTCCGGCGTTTCTGCCGAGAGCGGCGTCCTGACCTTCCGGGAGGCCCAAACTGGGCTCTGGGCCCGCTTTGACCCCGAAGAGCTCGCAACCCCGCAAGCATTCGCACGAGACCCACGTCTCGTGTGGGAGTGGTACACCTGGCGCCGGGATATCGTAGAGAGGGCTACCCCTAATCCTGGCCACGAGGCCCTCGCGGAACTCGAGCGCCTCGTTTCCCAATTTGTGCTCATAACCCAGAATGTTGACGGCCTGCACCGGCGAGCGGGCAATCAGAACGTCGTCGAGTTGCACGGAAACATCCGGCGCTCGAAGTGCTCACGTGAAGGCCACGTGGTCGAGCCACGTGAGGATGACACGGCGGTTCCGCCGTCCTGCCCGAGCTGTGGAGCCTCGCTGCGCCCGGATGTCGTTTGGTTCGGAGAAATGCTGCCGGCTGAGGCGCTTGCTGAGGCCTTTCACGCGACACGTGGCTGCGACCTCTTTTTCTCCGTTGGGACCTCCAGCCTCGTACAGCCTGCGGCTTCGCTGCCCTTCGAGGCCTTAAGCACTGGAGCTGTGGTAGTCGAGGTCAACCCCAGCGACACGCCGCTTACCCGACGCGCCTCGTACACCTTGCGGGGTCGGGCGGGGGCGGTGCTGCCGGTGCTGGTGAAGACCGCCTACGGCTAGCGCAAACCGGATACCTACATTAGTAGAAGAAGGTGGACATCTTCATCGGCTAGATCACCGAGATGAACGAGTGGAAGTTAGACCGGCTGCAAGCCGCCACAGACCGCCGCCGCGGCTCCCTCGAGAAGAATAAGGAGAAGCAGAGCAACGTGCTAGAGCGCCGCGAACACCGAAACGGGCTCTTGCAGCTAGAGGGCCGCGCTTATAAGCCTAAGAAGGACGGCAAGCTAACCCAAAGGGGGCCGTACTGGTATTTCCACTACCGAGAGAGTGGCAGACAGCGCACGCTCTACATCGGCAAGACCGATAATCCGGAGGCGAAGGTGGACGAGATGATGATCGGGGAAGGAGAGTAGAGGAGATGCAGAGCACAAACGGTTACGGTTGCAGGAAAGCTATCCTCTATGCCCGCGTCTCGACAGAGGAGCAGGCGAAGAGCGGCTACTCCCTCGCTCAGCAGATAGAGGCTCTTCGCGAGTACGCCGCCCGCGAGGGGTACGAGATATTAGAGGAGGTTGAGGACCCTGGCCAAAGCGGGGCGAGCCTAGAGTGGCCGGGGATGGACCGCGTGTGCGCCCTGGTGGCCGCCGGCGGGGTCTAGGTGATGCTGGCCCAGGACTGGGACCGGTTCTCAAGTGTAGCCGCACTTGTTAAACGAGACTTTATACTCAGCCCGACTTTGTGGGTACGGTCGGCGTGACGAGCGATATAGTCGGAAGCGTCGATAAGCTCGGCGCGCGTGGTATCTTCACGCAGACGGTCCCTTT